>SMVT01000033.1 GCA_004357365.1 Nitrospina sp. | reverse complement strand
CCGGTTGATCACCGACCGCGGGCACACGCCGCAAAAGCGGAACATGCGTTACGAGTTCGTCTGATTCAGGAGTACGCGGGAGATTTTTTGTACCAGCCGACGCCCCGGCGCATCAGCACATTGATGACCGCCGCCACCGGCACCGCCAGGAACACACCGAGCAGGCCGAACAGTTCCGCGCCGACCAGCACCGCAAACATGATTGCCACCGGGTGCAATCCGACCTGATCCCCCACCACCCGCGGGGTGATGACCATCCCTTCCAACGCCTGCACCACGCCGAACACGGCGACCACCCCCAGCACCGGGCCTAATTCCTGAAACTGCAGAAAGGTCAACAGCGCCGCCGGCACAAACCCGAACACCAGGCCGAGGTAGGGCACCAGGCTGGCGTATCCGGCCAGCACCCCGATGAACAGGCTCATGGGCGTTCCGCAGGCGAACAGGCCGGCGCTGTACAGACCGGCCATGAGGGTGGCGACCATCAACTGGCCGCGCACGAAGCGCGACAGCACCCGGTCGATTTCCCTGACCAGGTCGACGAACCGTTCGCGCAGGCGCGGCGGAACCATATTGGTGATTTTTTCGTTGATGCGGTCGAAGTCGCGCAGTAAATAAAACATGGCGATGGGAATGATGAACAGATTGACGGCCACCAGAATCGCGTAGAACAGACTGGACAGCGAGGACCAGAGAAGCTCGGTCAGGTTTCCCAGCAACTGCACCGGCAGTTCGCCCATCTTTTTCATACCGTCATTGAGCGCCTCCTGGATTTTACCGGGCTCAAGCCAGGCGATGTTTTCCACCAGCGGCCGCCCCCACTCCTGAAGCGTCTGCAGATAACCGGGAAGGTTGTGCGCCAGCTGTTCCATCTGCACGCGGAACAACGGAACCAGAATCGCCGTGCCTGCCAGGGTCAACAGAAAAAACGCGGCCAGCAGTAGAATCACCGCCGGGGTGCGTGACAGTTTCCATTTTTCGAGTCGGTCCACCAGGGGGTCCAGCAGATACGCCAGCGTGAACGCGATGAAGAACGGCGTGACCACCCGGCGCGCCACGTACAGAAATACCAGCGCCACTGCCAGAGCGATCAAGAAGGTGGTGAGCAGTTTCTTGTCCTTGGGATTCATAATCAAAGGTCTTCCATCATTGAAGGCGTGGAGCCCGAAGGCGGAGGGGATGATTTGGATGGGACCGGGCTATCAGGAACCAAACCCTCGCGTTCCATTCCGGCTTCGGGTTGCGGCTTGGGTTCCCAGAACCGCTTCATCGTTTCCAGGAAAAACCCCGCCATTTTTTTTCCGACCACTTCAAAGGCCTGCAGTTCGCCCTCGAATTCCTCCTCGGCTTCCACCGAGGCGAAGTCGCTTCGGGCGGCAATCACGGTGGACTGGATGGTGGAGACGGCCCGCAAGGTCAGATTGGCCTGCACGGTGGTCAGGCCTTGCTCACTTTTGTCTCCCAGCCGCGTGGTGACCGCCGTACCTACAATAACAATATCCACTTTCGCTTTCAAGCCTATGTCCACCGCGGCGTCGAGGTCTCCCTGAATGGCTTCATACACTTCACGCTCGTCGATCAGTTCGCTCAGTGTTTCGCGGGTGGTGACGTTGACCCCGGCGGCCAGAAATTTCTGGAGCATGGCCACTTCGGAGATGGGCACGTAATCCCAGAAATCCGGCGGAACTTCGGCGGACAAACTTCTCTCATTGATCAGCACCAGAGCGGTATTGGGCTTGACCAGCGACGACAGAATGCCGAGCCTGCTGAGTTCCCGGTTGATCGCCTGGGGGAAAAACACGACCTCCAGTTTGACCCGGCTGAACTGTTCGACCTCGCTGTCATAGACTTCCAGATAGCGGTACCGATTGATATACTTTTTCGGCCGCTTCAGCATGTTTTTCAGCACCCGCCTCTTGCGGTTATAGGTGCGTTTCCCTAGAACATCCTGCAGGGCCAGGGCGATGGCATTTTGGAACGCGTAGTCCAACGCCAAAGCGCGGCTCTTGACATAATTTTCATTTTTGACGGAGGATTTTCCTTCCGCTTCAAATACCCCTTGCGTCGCACCCCCGGCCCAGGTGATGCTTCCGCAGAAACAGCAGAGCGCCCATGCGGCGACCAGCACCACCTTCCCCAGCGGGATTCTAAAGTCAGATTTGCGGTTCCACATTCGGATCATGATTTGCCGGTGTCGCGCACCAGGGCAGTCAGGGAACGGACCTCCCGGGGGGTCAGGAAACGGTAGGCGCCCAGGGGCAGTTCCGTCAAATCGAGGTTGCCGAACCGGGTGCGGTTGATCTTGACGATGGGGTGTCCCACCTTTTCGCAGACCCGCTTGATATGGCGGTATTTGCCTTCGGTCAGTTGCATGGACAGGACGCTGTTTTTGCCGGTGGTCCTCTGCACGTGGACTTTCATGGGGCCGGTGGGACGGTTATCCAGACGCACGCCTTTACGCAGGCGGTTCAGGTCTTTTTCATCGGGCACACCGCGGACCTTCACCACATAGGTGCGGGGCACGTTCGATTTTGGAGACAGCAGTTTTTTCGACAGCTCGCCGTCGTTGGTAAATAACAGCAGGCCTTCGGTATTAAAATCCAGGCGGCCCACCGGATACAGGCGTGCGGGAAGATCCTTGAAAAAATCCATCACCGTCGGCCGCTCCCGGTCGTCTTTCACTGTCGTCAAACATCCCCGCGGCTTGTTGAACACCATGTAAATCTTTTTTTCCTGAGCGGGCAGCAGACGGCCGTTGACTTTGATCCGGTCCACCTTCGGGTCGGCCAGCGTTCCCTGCTGGCCCACCACCGAGCCGTTCACAGACACGCGGCCCTCGTCGATCAAGCGTTCCGCTTCCCGCCGGGAGGCGATACCGGCGTTGGCGATGATTTTCTGTAAACGTATGGCCATAGAATCCAGCGTGGGGGTGAGGCTTTCAACCATTACCCGTTTCCGGGTCGCGGGCTCCGGCGGCGGTTTCTTCGCTGACCGCACCGTTGGGGTGATCGGTATCGGGCGGGGGCGGTTCCAGGCTGTCGGAATCGAACGACAATTCATCCTGCTCGGGCTCGACCTGGCCTTCCAGTTCTTCGTTGAAGTCTTCCAGCGTCGGCATTTCGCTCAAGTCCCGCAGACCGAAATACTCGAGGAATTTCTGGGTGGTGCGAAACATCATGGGCTTGCCGGCAACGTTCTTGCGTCCGGCGGGGGCGATGATTTTCTTTTCCAGAAGCGTCCGCACCACGCCGCTCGAATCGACGCCGCGGATTTCATCGACCTCCGCCCGCGTCAACGGTTGTTTGTAAGCGATGATCGCCAGGGTGTCCAACGCGGCGCGCGACAGTTTAAAACTGCTGTCCAGCTTCAGGAATTTTCGGATCCAGTCGGAATATTCCGGACGCGTGCACAATTGAAAGCCCTCGGCCACTTCGACGATCTGCAGATTGTTGGATTGATAGTCTTCCTGCAATTCTTTCAGTACGGAAAGCAACTCTTCCTTGCTCGTCCCGTTGAGAAAGGTCTGGCGTAGCAAGTCCGGGCTGACCGGTTGGTCGGATGCCAGCAAAAGATTTTCGATGATGGGTTTTAATTCATTACGGTCCACGGCGCGTCCTCGATGTTCCGGATCATTTTATCCTGTCTGAATAGCCACCGCAAAATTAAATTCGATCCCTCATTTTTTGAAATATTTGCTGAGGGTGAGGCCTTGGGATTGATAGTTGGAATTCAAACTCTTGCCATACAGTTTGGTGGGGGTTTCAATGACTTTCTCAAATTCAAGGCGGCAGAAGGTTTGCCCGTCCTCCACCATAAACGGCACGTCATGGGGGCGGACTTCCATCACCGCGTTGGTTCCCTGCCCCAAGCGTTCCTGATCGGGGTTCCAGCCGAATCCCGGATCGAAAAACCCGGCGTAATGGGTCCGCAGTTCCCCGCTGTTGGGTTCGTAGGCCACCATTTCCGCCAGCAGATGGGGCCAGATGCAGATTTTTTCCTTGGACATCATGATGTAAAAACTTTCAGGCTCCAGAATCAGCCGGTTTTTCTTGTAGGGGCAGACCGGCTCCCAAAACTCCCGGGGGTCGTAATGATTGATTTTCGACAGGTCGATGATACTGCTGTTCTGTTTGGCCTTATAAGCCACCACGCCGTTTTCCCGGGGAAACAGATCGACACTGATGTAAAGGCCGTTTTTGACCTTGATGTCTTTTATGGAAATTTCGAAACCGTTCTGGTCGAACAAAATCGGGTTGTTCTTGTAATCCGGTTCCAGACTTTTTTTACCCATCAACGTCGGTTGCCCGTGGCCGAGGCGTAATTGATTGAGTTTCAACCCTTCAAACACCCTGACCTGGAAGGTGCGCGGTATCACTTCCAGGTACATCTTGCCTTTGTAGCCTCTGGGAATTTCATCGAACCGGTGGCCACGGTCGATGATGACGCGGGTGAACATATCCAACCGGCCGGTGGAACTTTTCGGATTGGTTTTGCCGTAGATGGAATCCGGGAAATCCAGCTCCTCCTGCAGGGGAATCAGATAAATGGCGCGGCGCTCCAGAATGCCACCTTCGGGACCGCTCAAATCCACTTCATATTGTTGCAGGTCTTTCAGCTTGTTCTCCACCGTGTCGTTTTCGGGCAGGAAACTGCTTTGAATGCGGTACGCTTTGCTACCCAGACGCAAATCCAGGCTGACCGGCTGGAACTGCGCATCCTCGATTTTCGAGGGCGCGTGAATAATTCCCATTTCACAAGCGGAAACAATCATTTGGTAAGGCAGGTATCCGGCCTTGCCCTTCCACTCGGGTCCGGTTTCCATGACGGGTCTGGCGGCTAAGGGTTGCATGAAATGGCAGTTGAAAAATCGGTTAAATTAGAGATACTGTCTATTTTTAAAGGACTTCTGAGGTTTTATTTGACAGGCCGTTTGGAGCTATGATTAAATCCTAATACTCTCAACTTTGCAAGCCTAGATTTAGGGAATTTTCGGGACATCAGATGCCTCTATATGAATATTATTGTGAAGACTGCCGGAAGGATTTCACCCTCCTGCAACCGGCCTCGGTCAATAAAGAAGAAACCGCATGTTCCGAGTGCGGTTCTTCCCAGGTGCGCTACCAGATGTCGACCTTTTCCTCCAAAATACCCTTGAGGTCGACCCCCAGCAGGATTAAGGCCGGACCGTTGACGGCGGATGAGTTGCCCAATAAGAATATATTGAATCTGCCGATACCCAAACACGTGTCTGAATACCACGATTAAGAATCCAAAACCATACCCGGGTTTTAGAACGATTGTATTGATTTAAAAGGCTCTGTTTTTATAAGGCTTTCATGAGTAAGAAAAAAATCCGCAGGTCCGCGCCATCACCCCAATCCCGTTCCATTTTAAAACCCGTTGTGGGGACCCTTCTGTTAGTAGGCCTGATCTGGGGTCTGGCGACCCTGTTTCAGCCGCCCGCCGATTTGGTGCCTTACACCAAATTCAAAAAAACCGTAATCAGCGCCTCCGAACCGGCGGATCCGCCCGTCCCGGACCCTCCGCCGAAATCCGCGGCACCCGCTGAGCCCGGGGCTCCCGCCGAACCCACGGCCCCGGACAACCCGGTGGCGCAGGCCGATCCGGATAAAATCGCCCTGGGCCCCATGAAGGCGGCGGCCGACAGCCCCCTGTTCCTCACTCCGCCGGCACCGCCCACCGATCTGCCACGGGAAACGCTGGAGTATATTTCCAAGGCCATGGGCCTGGTGGAACAGGATAAATACGAGCTTGCGGAACTGGAATTTGAAAAGGCCGCCGACCTCAGCCCGAACTCACCCGAGGTGTTTTCCATCTGGGGCGTGGTGTTGCGCATGCAGGAAAAATTCAAAGGCGCTAACAAGCGCTTCGCCCGCGCTTACGAGCTGGCGCCGGAAGATGAGGAAATCGTGTTCAACTGGGGTATGTCCCGCCTGTTCGAAAAAAACGCCGATCAAGCCATCGATCTCTTCCAAAAGACACTCGCTCTCAACCCGAAACATTACCTGGCCCACAACTACCTGGGCAAAAGCCACGGCCTGAAAAAAAATTACCCGGCGGAAGAGGCCAACTATGTGAAAGCGCTGGAGATCAAGGAAGATTTCGCGCAGGCGCATTTCAACCTGGGCATCGCGCGCAGTCTCCAAAAGGATTTTGAGGGAGCGGCACCGCATTTCCAGCGGGCGATCGAACTCGACAAGCAGTTCGAAAAACCGTTCGTCCTTCAGTTCCTCACCGCCATGGGCCTGAAGAAAAAGGGAGCCGGTCCGCAGGAAGCCCAACTGAAACCGACACACCAAAAGGACGAACCCGAACAACAGCACGATAAAGCGGAAGAAACCGCCAAACAGTCCGAAGGGTCCGGCCACAGCATGGAAGGGTCCGACTCCAAAATCGTCAAACCCGTCACCCATATTAAAGGCCGGGTCACCATCAACAGCCAACTGGTGGATGGACGGGGGATCGTCATCCTCGAAACCAAGAGCAAGCTGAAGGTTCCCAAACAGGAGGCTCAACCGCTCACGGTGTTTCAGAGGGAACTGCGGTTCGAGCCGCCCCATTCGGTGGTGATGGTCGGATCGACGGTCACCTTCGTCAACGACGACCGCGAAGTCCACAACATCTACTCCAAGTCCTTGGGCAACCAGTTCAACCTGGGTGCGATGGCCGCCGGCGCCTCGCGGCAAATCAAACTGGAAACGCCGGGACCGGTCATCCTGCGATGCAACCTGCACAAGGACATGATGGGAACGGTGTTCGTGGTGCCCAACGGGTATTACGCCCAAACCAACGCCCACGGTGAATATCAATTCGATAACGTAAAAAGCCAGGAATACATTCTCGAGTTCTGGCATCCCCAGCTGTATCCGGAGGATGTGGAGAAAAACATCAAAAGCATCAAGCTGACGGGAAAAGACGAGATCATCGACTTCAAAATCGCCTCCGCGTCCAAGCCGGGGGAAATCCACGACCTGGTCGATGCCACCGACTACAACCTGGTGGTCGACAGTATCGAAAAGGAAATATTTCAGGCGATCGAGGACTGGAGCAAGGGCAAAAAATTCATCCCGCGCAACCGCATGCTCAAAGCCATCACCCATTACTACGACGGCCAGGGCCTGAAGGCCGCCCTCGCCAAGAGTTTCAGCGACACGCGCAGTCAAAAGCTGGAGCAGTCCATGGACCAGATCCGCAAACAAATCTCCGGGATCGGCGTTACGGAACCCATCACGGAAGCGTCCTTGAAATTCAAGGCGAAACGCATCGTCGCCCAGCTTCGAAACAACGTCAAAGAGCTGGAGCACCGGCTGAATCCCAAGCCCTGAGCGGCTTTTCGGAGGTTTGATTTTGCCCCCCTGTAATGCTATTTTGTGCCTATGAGCCTGCGCGTTTTCAACACCTCAACCGGTCAAAAAGAAGAGTTCATCCCTCTCCGGGAGGGGCATGTGGGCATGTACGTGTGCGGCGTCACCGTGTACGATTACTGCCACATCGGACACGCCCGCGCCGCCATCGTGTTCGACACGGTGTACCGCTACCTTCAGCACCTCGGTTACGAGGTCAACGATGTCTGCAACTTCACCGACATCGACGACAAAATCATCAAGCGCGCCAACGAGGAAAACATCGGCTGGCAGGAAGTGACGGAGAAATACATCCAGGCGTTTTATGAGGACATGGGGCAGTTGAACATCACCCCCCCGACCACCGAACCCAAAGCCACCGATCACATCGACGGCATGCTCGACATGGTGTCGTCGCTCATCGAACAGGGCAAGGCGTACGAGGCGGAAGGCGACGTCTATTTCTCCGTTAGAAATTTTGCGGAATACGGCAAGCTGTCGGGACACAACCTGGACGATCTGAAGGCGGGCGCGCGCGTCGAACCCGGCGAACACAAACGCGATCCGCTGGATTTCGCGCTCTGGAAAAAAAGCAAACCCGGCGAACCGTCGTGGGACAGCCCGTGGGGTCCCGGCCGGCCGGGATGGCACATCGAATGCTCCGCCATGAGCAGGCATTTCCTGGGCACGCAGTTCGACATCCACGGCGGCGGCAAGGACCTGGTCTTCCCCCATCACGAAAACGAAATCGCCCAGTCGCAGGGATGCTCCGGCACGCCGCCGGTCAAATACTGGCTCCACAACGGCTTCGTCAACATCAATGAAGAAAAAATGTCGAAATCGCTCGGCAATTTCTTTACCATACGCGATATCCTGGAACGCTATCACCCGGAAGTCCTGCGCCTGTTCCTGCTAAGCCACCATTACCGCGGCCCGATCGATTTCGCGGATCAATACCTGGAAGACGCAAAAAAAATGCTCAACCGGTTTTATGAGTTGTTCGATAAAGTCAATTCAGCGTTAGGAACCTCAAGTTTAGATATCTATATTCAACAAATAATAGATAACAATAAATTAGCAAGTGATTTTGTAACCCGGTTCGAGCAGGCAATGAACGACGATTTTAATACGGCATTGGCCTTAGCGCATATGAACGAAGAATTAACCCGGTTGAATAAAGAAATAACGGAAATGTATTCGGACCCAATAAAAGTAAACAATGAATTAGTATTAATCGATGATGACGTAGCCAGGCTTTATTATTGCGGAAAAAAGATCCTCGGTATTTTCCATAGTGATCCCCATATTTACAAATTATGGAATATAGACCATTTGAATCTAGATACTGAAAACGTCGAGGCTCTCATTAAACAACGCAAAGCCGCCCGCGAAGCCAAAGACTGGGCCAAAGCGGACGAGTGCCGCGACGCCTTGACCGCCTTGGGCGTGGTGCTGGAAGACACCGCCCAGGGTACCGTCTGGAAAGTCAAATGAGAACCGAAGAACAATTTTTCACCGATCACTATCTGAAATTTACCCAGCTCTACACCCGCACCCAGGTGGAAGAGGCGGAAGAAGAGCGCATTCCGGAAAAAGTCATCCGTTGCGTCTGGAACGATCAACTGCTCAACAGTGACGAACTGAAAACCACCGGCGGCCAGCCGTTGGAAGTGATCTTTCCCGGCTACTGGAATTTCGGCAGCGGACCGGATTTCAAAAGCGCCGCCATCCGGGTGGACGGCAAACTGCACGAGGGCGACGTCGAACTCCACGTCTACGGCGCCGACTGGAAAGCACACGGCCACTCCTCCAACAACGAATACGACAACGTCATCCTGCACGTTTTCATGTGGAAAGGCCGGGGCCGCAAACCGATCGGCCCGCTCCCCGCGCCCGAGCCCCGAAATCTGTCGCGGCCACACATCTTCGAGCTTGAGCTTAAGGATTATCTGAAGCAGGGCATTCTGCAGTTGAACGAGCAGTTGGATTTCGACAGCTATCCCCTGCTCAACCAGTTCAACTACGGCCTGTGCCACCGCCCGCTGGCGCGCCTGCCGCAGGCGAAATTCGCGGAACTCCTGAAGAGCGCCGGCGATGCGCGCGTGCAGACCAAGATGGACCGCTTCCACGACCGCATCATCACCAAGGGCTACGAGCAGACGTTTTACGAAGGGGTCGCCGAGGCCCTGGGCTCCCCCAGCAACAAGCAACCGTTCCGCACCCTGGCGGAAAATGTGCCGCTCGAGGACCTCAAAAAAATCGTCCCGGCGAAATCTTCTTATGAGGATAAAATCCGCCTCATCCAGGCGGTGCTGTTCGGGGTCTCCGGCCTGATCGATTGGAAGGATCTGCCGAAAAGCAAATCCGCCAAAGACCGGACTTATTTTTCGGACTTAAAGATCACTTGGGGCCGGCACCGGAAAATGTTTGCAGACCGGTTGATGGATCGGAAGGATTGGAAATTCGGCAAAATGCGGCCGGCCAATTTCCCCTACCGGCGGGTCGCCGCGCTCAGCCACCTGATCGCCCGGCACTGGGACACAGGCCTGTTCGCCGACACCCTGGAATGCCTGAAATCGACCCTTCCCACCGCCTTGGAGAAAGGCTATACTGGCGCTACCCGGAACAAAATAATGCATTTTTTCTGTCTGGAAGTGGACGATCCCTGGGCTTGGCGCTACACCCCGGATGGCAAAAAACTCTCTAAAAAACAAAAGCTTATAGGGAACGACCGGTCGCGGGAGATCACCGTCAACATCGTCCTCCCGATCGGGTTGATCTACGCCCGGGCCAGCAAATCGGCACCCCTCGAAAAGGCGCTGGGACGGCTGTTCCAGACCAAAACCCGGACCGCGGACAATAAGTGGATCCGGTTCATGAGCCATTACATTCTGGGCAACAAGGAGCGGTTATTGAAGGAATTGGACTGCGAACAGAAAACGCAGGGATTGATGCAGGTGTACCAGGATTACTGCACCCGCAACCAGAACAACTGTCTGCAATGCCAGTTTCCGAGCGTGGTCGAGCGGTATTTCAAATGATCCGGAACACATCCGCGTTTTTCCTCCCCTGAGGCCGTCAAAACTCTTGATTCTATTGTTTTGAAACGATACAGTGAGTGTACACAATTCCTCCCATTGGGAAATTTTCGAGTGATATGGACCATTTAACCGAACTGGAAAACCAAAGCGTTTACATCCTGCGCGAAGCGTACAAGAATTTCAAAAACCTTGCCATGTTATGGTCGATCGGCAAGGATTCCACCGTCCTGCTGTGGCTGGCGCGCAAGGCGTTTTTCGGCCATTGCCCGATTCCCCTGGTGCACATCGACACCAGTTATAAAATTCCCAGCATGATCGAATACCGCGACAAGTACGCCCAGGAATGGGGACTGAACCTGGTGGTCGGACAAAATAAAAAAGCCCTGGCGGAAGGCATGAACCACGAGAAGGGCCGCATCATCTGTTGCGAAGCGTTGAAGACGCAGGGACTTTCCCAAATCATGGAACAGGAGGGCTACACCGGCCTCATTCTCGGTATCCGCCGCGACGAGGAGGGGACGCGCGCCAAGGAGCGTTATTTCTCGCCGCGCGATAAAAATTTCGAATGGAATTTCAAGGATCAGCCGCCGGAGCTGTGGGACCAGTTCAAAACCACCTTCGCCGAAGGCACGCATATCCGCATTCATCCCTTACTGCACTGGACCGAAATCAACGTGTGGGAATACATCGAGCGGGAAGAGATTCCCATCATCGACCTGTACTTCGCCAACAAAGAAGGCCGCCGGTACCGTTCGCTCGGGTGCGCCCCCTGTACGGGCTCCATCGAATCCAACGCCAAAAACGTGCGCGAAATCATCCAGGAGTTGAAGAACACCTCCACCGCGGAGCGATCCGGCCGCGCGCAGGATCAGGAAGACACCTACGCCATGCAGAAACTCAGGGCCCGGGGATACATGTAGTGGGAAGCAACGGTCACAAGGAACCTCAGTCTGGCAAGCAAATGCGGCTGGTCATCGTCGGCCACGTCGATCACGGCAAGTCCACCCTGGTGGGCCGCCTGATGGCGGATACCGACAGCCTGACCACCGGCAAACTGGATTTCGTCAAAAACATCTGCGACCAGCAGGGCAAATCGTTTGAGTTCGCGTTTCTCCTCGATGCGCTGGAGGAGGAGCAGAAACAGGGCATCACCATCGACGCCTCGCAGATTTTTTTCAAAACCAAAAAGCGTCCGTATGTGATCATCGACGCCCCCGGCCATAAGGAATTCCTCAAGAACATGGTCACCGGCGCGGCCAACGCCGAAGCGGCCCTGCTGTTGATCGACGCCTATGAGGGCGTGCAGGAACAGTCGCGCCGGCACGGCTATATCCTGCGCCTGCTGGGCATGAAGCAGGTGGCGGTGGTGGTCAACAAGATGGACCTGGTCGACTACGACCCCGAAGTGTTTTACAAAATCAAATCCGAGTACACCGAATTTCTCAAATCCATGGACGTGGAAGCGCGGGAATACATTCCCGTCTCCGCCAAACTGGGCGAGAACCTCGCCAAACGCTCCGAAAACATGAGCTGGTATCAGGGACCGACCGTGCTCGAAATGCTCGATCAGTTCGAGGACAAGGTGCCGGAGATCAATCAACCCTTCCGCCTGCCCCTGCAGGACGTCTACAAGTTCGACGGGCGCCGCATTCTCGCCGGCCGGGTGGAATCCGGCAAGGCCCGGGTGGGTGACACAATTATTTTCTCACCCTCCAACAAACGCGGCGTCATTAAATCCATCGAAACCTGGAAGGTGAAGAAAGAACCGAAAACCATCGAGGCGTCGCATTCCGTCGGCATCACGTTAACTGAACAGATTTTTGTGGAACGTGGGGACATCGCCACGCTGGCCGACGATCCGCCGATCGTCACCACCACATTCGACGCCAGTGTTTTCTGGATGGGGAAAAAGCATCTGAAGAAAGGCGAGTCCTACCTGATCAAGCTGACCACGCAGAAGGTGGAATGCGAAGTCATCCGGTTCAATAAAGCGATCGACGCCTCGACCCTGGAGACACTTCCCGACCAGGATTTCATCGCCAAAAACGACGTCGCCGAATTGACGTTACGCACCCGGCAACCGATCGCGTTCGATCTGTTCAACACCATCGCCGAAACCGGACGGTTCGTGCTGGTGGACGAATACGACGTCTGCGGCGGCGGCATTATCACCGGGTTCACGCCCTTATCGGAAATCGACCGGATTCGGGACGAAGCGCGTTACCGCGATTCGCATTGGATCCAGGGCGCTGTCACCCCGGACATGCGGGCCTACCGCTACGGCCACCGCGCCGCCATGATTCTCATCACCGGTAAAGCGGGCGTTGGTAAAGCAGGCCTGGCCGGCCACCTGGAGGAAAAATTGTTCCACCAGAATTTTCAGAGCTACCTGCTCGACGGCCGCAACATCCAAGTGGGCCTCGGCGCGGATATGGATCAGGAAAAATACTTCTCCGAGGGGGAAGCCTTGCGGCGCTTCGGCGAAGTCGCCAAACTGTTCGTCGATGCCGGCCACGTGGTCATCTCCACCTCCAACGTGTTCAACCAGGAAGACCATTCCAATATCAGCCTGCTGGTCGAACCGGCGCCGATTGTGGAAGTCCAGGTCACCGACGACAAGTTCCCCCGGGGCAAACCGGAGATCGTCTTGACCGTCGATGAAGCGGCGGAACATGAATCCGCGGTCCAGAGAATCCTCGATTACCTCAAAGAGGAAAAAATCCTGACTGGCCATAACTATTCGATTTAAAAGGTATTTTTATGTTTGGCAAAATGGAGTTGACTTTCCTTTCCCGGCGTGACACAGTGCCCCTTCATTTCGGCCAGCGGGCCGGTTTCAGGAAAATTCCAAGAGACGCTTATGCCAAAGGTCACCGTTCATAATACAGAGACCGGCGAAATCAAAGTGTTCAAAGTCGGTCACGGCGCCAACCTGCGCAAGGGCGCGGTGTTCAACAATGTCGTGCTGTATAAAGGCATGGCCGCCCAGTTGAACTGCCGCGGCATGGGCCTGTGCGGCACCTGCCTGATCGAAGTCGAACCCATGGAAAACGTCAACGGCCACTCCCTGATCGAAAAACTCCACCGCATCGGACCCAACCAGAAACTGGGATGCCGCGCCAAGATCTATGGCGACATCACCATCAAAGTCGCTCTCAAGGGTCTTTAAATTCCCCTCTACTTTCCCCCTTTTCTTTTATCCTGCTTTATCCTGTCTTCCTGTCTACTGTTTTAATACATCTGCAGGAGGATCAACAGCGGCAGGAGGACCAGGCCGACGATGGCCACCAGGGCGTGGACCAGCACATCCCATTTAATACTCAGGGGAACGAGTGTGATAAAGTAGAGGCCGATCAGGTATTCCCAGATCGTGTTTTCGGAATGGATGCCGTTCATCACCAGGAATAACGCCAGGCAAATCAGGATCGTAATATAAAAAAACAGATGCACCCGGACCAGGCGGGGCTCCTTTTTGAAGAACGCCATGTACAGCCCCAGGAAAACATTGACCATGTTGAATAGAATCGCCGCCACCACCCAGATTATAGAGGGTGAATCGCTGATCTGGGGAAAAACGTCGGCAAACATAAGCACCGTTTGGGGATTCAGGATGAAGTTCAATTCGAGAGAAGAATTCTAACATGGATATAAATTTGAAAGACCGCAAAGTCCTCATCACTGGCGCCGCCGAGGGTATCGGCCGCGCGCTGGCGCTGGCGTTTGGCAAGGCGGGAGCGCAGGTGGCTGGTTGCGCCCGCACCGAAGCCCGCCTGCAGGCGTTGCAGGAGGAAATGGACGGTCAGGGCCATCTCTTTCAAACGGTGGACGTCATCTACCCCGGGCAACTGGAGGATTTTCACGACCGCGTGCTGGAACAACTGGGCGGGCTGGACGTGCTGGTCAACAACGTCGGGTCCATCGGCAAGCTGGCCACCTTCCACGAGCTGACCGATCAGGACTGGCGGGAATCGTTCGAGGTCAATCTCCTGCCCGCGGTCCGCTTGTGCCGGATGTTCATCCCCACCCTGAAACATTCCGCCGCACCGCGCATCATCAACATTTCATCCATCTCCGGTTCCCGTCCGGGAGAGGTATTTCCGCATTACAGCGCCATGAAGGCGGGGTTGTCGAACCTCACCGTATCGCTCGCGCAAACCCTGGCGCCGGATCATATCCTGGTCAACTCCGTGTCTCCGGGTCCGGTCTGGACCCGGTCGTGGGAAAACCAGGCGCAGGAAGCGGTGGAGCGGACCGGCCAACCGCTTCACGAAGTGGAGGAGAACATCAAAAACCAGACGGCGGAGACGGTCCCTTTGAAACGCATGGGCATGCCGGAGGACGTGACGGGACTGGTGCTGTTCCTGGCGTCGGATCACGCTTCATGGATCACCGCCACCAACTTCACCGTCGACGGGGGCGTGACGCACGACCCCTTTTAAAGATTTTTGATGGAATAACAAGATTGTCGGATGACAACCGAAATCCTTCGCGGAGTTTATCCTGAGCTTGCCGAAGGACTCAGGATGACAACTGAGACTTGTTCTGTCATTCCGAGGAGCGTAGCGACGAAGAATCCAGGTTTTAAATTATCAGCGGAGATGCTCCGCTAAATACGTTGAGTCAGGCCTTCGTGGATTTCTTCGAAGATTTTTCTTAGATCGTACTTATACTCCCAATCGGGATAATCCTTTTTGAACTTGTTGACGTCGCTGATCCACCAGATGTGATCGCCGATGCGGTTCTGTTCCGCGTACGTCCAGTCCAGTTTGTTCCCGGTGATTTCTTCACACAGTTGAATGGCCTCCAGCATCGAGCAGTTGCTGTGCCGCCCGCCGCCCATGTTGTAGACTTTGGCGAGGCCGGGGTTCTTGTAAAAATGATACAACGCGTTCACCAAGTCGTAGCTGTGGATGTTGTCCCGCACCTGCTTGCCCTTGTAGCCGAACACGGTGTAGGGTTTTTTCTGCAGGGTGCAGATCATAATGTAGGACAAAAACCCGTGCAGCTCGGTGCCGGAATGCCCGGACCCGGTCAGGCATCCGCCGCGGAAGCAGGCGGTTTTCATATCGAAAT
>SMVT01000032.1 GCA_004357365.1 Nitrospina sp. | reverse complement strand
TCTTCATCATCGTTGAAAATTTTGACTTTCACTTCGTACACCTCTTCCAGGATTTCCTTTTTCAAAACTTCGGCCGGGGAGCCCTCGCAAAAGACGCGGCCCTGCTTGAGGAGAACCAGCCGTTTGCAGAATTTGGAAGCCAGGTGCAGATCGTGCATGGCCAGCATGAGGGATTTGTTTTCATCCTCGTTCAGCCGTTTCAGGATGTTCAGAATTTGCATCTGGTATTTGATGTCGAGCGCGGATGTGGGCTCGTCGAGCAGCATCACCTCCGCCTTTTGCGTGATGGCGCTGGCGATCATGACCCGCTGTTTTTCCCCGCCGCTGATTTCGTTGAAACTCCGCGCGGCAAACTCCAGAACCTGGGTCTGATTCATGGCCTCCTGTGCGATCCGGTAATCGTCTTCCCCCTCAAACGAGAGCGGCGAAAGATACGGGTGGCGTCCCATCAGCACGATGTCGATCACTTTAAAGGGAAAGGCCATCTGCTTGTCTTGGGGAATCCAGGCGATGGCCACGGCCAATTCTTTCTTTTTGTACCGGCTCAGTTCCCGGTTCTTGAAAAAAACGGTGCCGGCAGGGGCGGGGAGAATACCGCCGATCAATTTAAGCAGGGTGGATTTGCCGGATCCGTTCGGCCCGATGACGCCAATGAATTCTCCCGCCTGAAAGTTGATGGAAATATTCCTTAACACCGGCTCTTCCGCGTAGGCGAAGGTCAGGTTTTGGGTTTCGATCAATGCCGCCGGGGTTTGGGTTTCGGTCGTCATGGCATCAATCCTTAAACGCTTCGGGATGAATCACCCGGGCGAAATGATCGAGGATATTCAGAAAACGGGGACCGGGAATGAGAATGTAATCGGCTCCGATGAAATAGATGTCTTTATTTTTAACGGCGGTCAGGGTGGGAAACCGCTGCCACTGTTCGAGCTTTTTCCTTTTTTCGTCGGGAGACAGGTTTGCATCGGGTCCGGCCTCGATGATCACTTCCGGAGAGTGGCGCAGAATGAACTCTTTCGATATTTTTGGATAGTTCAATTTCGGATCGGCGAGAATATTGGTTCCGCCGGCCAACTCCAGCAGTTCTCCCAGGAAGGTGCTACGTCCCACCGCATACAGGGCGGCGCCGGGACCGCTTCCGTCACCCAACAACAGAAGGGTCATTTTATCAGGGACGTTTCTCAGGCGGGCCCGGTGGCGCTGAATCCCGGATTGCAATTTTTGAGTGAGCGCTCGGGCGGCGGATTCGCATCCCAGTACGTCGCCCAGGGTATGGATGGAGCTGAAAATATTGTGCAGGCGGGTCATGGACACCGCGAGAGTCCGGATACCCAGATTCCGTGCGTTGATGCGCAGTTTGTGGCTGTCGTCCTGATGGATGATCAAATCCGGCTTGAGCATGATCCAGGCCTCGATGCTGGGGTTCAGCAGGCCGCCGATTTTCGGGAGGGCGCAGGCCTCCTTGGGATAGGAACAGAAATCGGTGACCCCGACCACCCGGTGGCCTACACCCAGGGCGAACAGGGTTTCGGTAATTGAGGGCGACATGGAAATGATGCGCTGGGGATATTGCGGTGCCGCCCGGGAGGGATCGACCAAGACGAAAAGAAATAGAAAGGCGAAAAGGGTGATGCGTTTTAAAGGCCCCGGTACCACGCGGGGATTTTGGGTGCCGTCCATGAGTTCAACTCCTGATCGGAAACCCGGAGGGCCAAAAAAAAACCCTTTCCGGGAGGAAAGGGGAATTTTTACGATGCCCTTCACCTCTCGGGTACCGAAGAGTGTGTGAAGCCGGTTCAGACAGGCTTTCTGACTTCCGGATCGGCCTAATACCTGCGCCTTCCCGTTTCCTCGGAAACAGTGGCTTTGAGCAGGATTCGTCCCCGGTTACAGCGGCGGGCCCGCGACGGATTTGCACCGTCTTTCCTTACATCTGAACGCGGAACAGTTCAATTCCGAGCCAGCATATCAAAGGGCCCCGGACTGTCAAGAGAATTCGGGGTGGTTGGGGGAGGGATCACTCGGATTCAAAAAATTCCGTAAGGTCGGCAATGTTGCCGGCATTGACTTCATGGCCCTGAGAGGTTTCTTTTTTGGTGAGCCGATGCCCCCGGCTCTCCAATTCCTCGAGGGCGTACTCGGCGAGAAACGAGGGGATGACTTCGTCATTGAGTCCATAGATGCCCAGGATGGAGGTGTGGTGCGCTTGCTTCGTGCCGTCGTCGGGAAATTCCGGAAGGAAACCGCACACCGAGGCCGCTTTATGAAGAGGGTGGGATCCCAGGAGAGCATACACCAGTGCGGCGGCTCCGCCCTGGGAAAATCCCCACATGCAGACTTGTGGAGCATGGTCCGTGAGCTCCTCCAGGTACAGGCGCGCTTGGTTCACCATCTGCGAGGAGTAATCGAGAAACTGATGCACCGCCTCCTTTTGCCGGGGTCCGTCTGGCCACCAGCTCCAGAGCCCCTCACCGGCATCGGTGGGACCTTCCGGATAAACAAATACGGTGTTGCCCAGTTTCAGTTTGTTGCCGTGAATCAGCATGTTCTCGGGCGTGGAGTCGGCGCCGTGGAACCCGATCAACAGGCGCGGCGGCCGGTCTGAGTTCAACTCGGATTCTCCGATGATTATCTTTTTATTATTCCATTGGGTATTTTTGTAATGGACCGTCATTCGGCAAGCCTCACCTGTGACGTGATCCATTCTTCAGCCAACTGCTCTGCTTCTTCCTGGGTGTGAATGGTTCCGAGCACCCGCGCCTCTTCCACCTGGTCGAGAATGTCCTTGAACAGGGGCGAGGGCTTCAGCTGGAATTTCTTTTTCAGGATATCGCCGTCCAAAAGAGCGGGGCGGTCCTGCGCCGGGATATACACTTCGGTGTAAAAATCGAGGATGCGATTCAGCATAGGCACAAAATAGGCGATGTCTTCCTGATGTCCCAACCGAATGGCCAGCGATAATAATAAAGAAGAAATCAATTCGCTTCGGCTTTGCCGGATCAATTGGTAAACCGCCGAGTCCCGCTCGAAACCCCGGGAGGCGCTTCGTGATTCTGACAGCACCTGGGTGGAAAATTTCAAAGTCCGAACCACAAACTGTATGTCGGCATTGCTCAAACGAAACTCCTTAAGCGTATCGACCATGCCGGATTCGTTCCTGTCGTTCAAAGCATAAATGAGTGCCGACCATTTTAACAGGGCGTAATGATGATGTTCCGCAAGGTAAGCTTTAATGAGTGGCGCGTGAGGTTCCAGGAATGTCTCTGGACGGCGCAGGGTTCTCTCCAGCTCGCCGAAGGCATTCAGGGTATCCTGCCAGGCCGTGGTATCGGAACGGCACCCCGGCTGCGCTTTTAGCTCCGCAAGGCCGGGAAACAGGACTTCGATCAATCCGGTTTGGTCCATCCCGTCGAGATGGGACCGGTCGGCTCCCAGTAAAATGAGTAGTTCGTAGGTAACCCTTTCCTTGGCGGTTTTATTTAAACCGTCTTTATGCTTTTGGATGCGCGCCAGGGTTTCCGGTTCGATGGTGAATTGTAAGGTCGCGGCAAACCGGAAGGCGCGGAGGAGGCGGAGCGGGTCTTCTTCGAACGCCCGGCCCGGAATGGCGCGGATGATTTTGTTTTGAAGATCGTTCTGTCCGTGGAACGGGTCCACCGGCGCTTTGCTGCCATCGGTGAAGTCCGCCAGGGAAAGGGCCATGGCGTTGATGGTGAAATCCCGTTGGGCGAGGTCTTCTTCGATGGTTTTACCCTGGAGGGTGGTGAAATCGAAGAACAGGTTTTTGTCCAGCACCACCCGGTAGGTTTCGTGGCCGGGCGTTTCGTCCAGAGGCACCAGTGTCCGGTGAACCTGCTGTGCCCATTGGCGGGCGATTTCCGGGGCTTGCGGCGAAGTGAAATCGTAGTCCGTGCTGGGCCTGCCCGTGAGGTGGTCACGAATAGTTCCGCCGATCAGATAAAGGGAATCCCCGCGTTCCTGGGAAATTCGGTTTAAGCCGATCAGCAGGTTTTGAGTCGATGGATCCATATGATTCTGTCGAATAGGTCGATTGCAGAATCTATAATATCAGGTCGAGCGGCAAAGCCAAAGGGCGGCGAGTCTTTATTTAAGGAGAACTCCGTAGCCGCTGGAAAAGGAGAGTCCGTTAGTGGGGTTGAGCGGATCCAGGGTCACCAGTTTTTCAGGACCGGCGGTACCGTCCTTAATCATCAGCCCGTCTGCTTCCACTTGGATGAGCCGGTATACCGGCGAGCCGTAGCCCCGGTGCATTCCAATAAAACCCTTATCACCAAAATAAAGGCATTGGGCTTGCGCCTGATCTTTCAACTGGAACAGGTTGTGGTCGATGGGATTGGGTTCCTTCCGTTCCATGCGGGGAGCGAAATGGGCCTTGACCGACCGGTAAGCATTTCTGATTTCCGGTAGCGGGGTGTAGAGATAGGAACCGGGATCCGTGATGCGGTTGATGCCGTCAATTTGAAGTTCGATGGCCAGGGCGTCATTGTGCGCATGCCCGCCATTGCCGTTTTGCCCGACGCCGCCACAGCGAATCGATAAAAACATTCTCTCCGAAACAATCAAGTACAATCCAAAATCAGGAAAACAAATATACTCGATTCCGGACTTTAAGCTTTGCCCGTGGGCGGGAATTTCATAGGTGTTGCATTTTTCTGGAGAAATCTCGTCCAGTTTCCGCTTCCCTTCGTCCCATGCGTAGTCGTCACTGAAGGGGTATTCGTCCTTGCCGGACGCCAAAACTATTGCGTTGGAGGGTGCAAGCGGCTTACCGCCGGCCAGGTTCAGAATGATCTGGGCTTCAAGGCCGATCGGTTTTGAAGAATCGGTCCGCTTTCCGAACAGGCCGTCCATCGCCTCCACGAGGTGGGAGTGATTCAGGTGATCTTCAATCCAGTAATGGGTTAAGGATTCATATCCCTGGTAGCCATTCAGGTTTTGATACAGTGCCCGGATTTCGCTCAATCCACCTTTGTGGTATTCCGGCGCAATTTTTAAAAACCGGCCGCTGTCATTATCGCCGATTTGTACGGCTTGTCCGTTGGGTTTCATGATAGCGCGGGTAAATTTGGCCATCCGTTCCAGCCGCTCGAAATGAGCGGGGGGGAGAGGACTGGTTTGACCCAATCCCGGAACCGGGAAAAGCGGTAACGGCGCCTTGGGGAGTTTCGGGCCGGGAAACAATGAAATGGGTTGGTGATATTGGAACGCCTCGCGCTTACTTTCGGGAAGTCCCAGGATTAAAGCCGTTCCATAAAGCGCCATTTCCGACGACAGCCGGTGATAACAGGTCGAAGCTTCGAAATTGGAGCCGTCGGGGAGGAATTGCTCCGCCACCGCCTGAATGAATTCCTGAACGGAAAAAGCCAGCCAAGTGTCGATCTCGGGCGACCGCGGCAGATAAGCGGATATAAACAACAGACCGACGATGTCGGCAAGATAATGATTGCTTCTTAAAACAGGATTCCACTCCAGGTTTTGGATGATGTGGCGGCCGTGGTCATCAATGGAATTTTTAAAAACTTTGTCAAATCTGGAATCGAAGGATGCTCCCTGCGATTTAAATAAATCGTAGGCGGTCAGCCAGTTCGCGGCACGAATGCCAACATCCATCGGGCAATGCCAGTTGACACCGAAACGGGGCGGATTGGTCGCGATAAAATCCAGTATCTGGTTTTTAAACTCATTGGAATAGGTTTCCGGCGGCTGTGCGCCTTCAATCCCTCGGGAGGTTAGCCCGTAGGCCCAGGCGAGTTGGGGGAGGTGTTGCATTCGAGCCAACTCCCAGGGAACTTTGATATCGACTCCCGGCAGTGGAGCCGGGAGACAGGACGAAGAGGATTTTTTTTCCTGCCATCGATAACCGGATTTGAAATCGAGTTGCCAATCGATGGGAATATAACCGTGCGGAACCAGTCTCCAGATTTTTTTGGACCGGGATTTATTGGAGGCGTTAATTACTTGCTTCAGCCTTGATCCTTGTGGATTCTCTGGGTGCGGCGATCCCATGGTGTATCGATAATCCTCCAGACCCCGGCACTTCATCCGGTGCCTGACCTGAACCCAACCTGAACCCAGGAGATCAAAGGTGTGATTCAGGTAGAGATCGGCCAGCGACAGGATTTTTTCCGAGTCGGCGGTTAGAGCATCCAGCGACGGATTTTTAAAGAAAGTTCCGAGAGGGGCGGCGGTTTGTGAGAAATTTCTACTATAGGTTGGACGGAAAAAATCCAGTTTGCGGACGACATTCAATTGCCATTGGCGGGAAATCAGGCGCAGGCCCTTTTGCACGACTATTCGGGGCGGTTGGGAAAGAATCGCTTGTAGGATTTCTTTTAATCGCAAGGACAGCGCTCCTTTAGTTTCTCGATAATTTTTCGCGTGTGTTCCTTCCAGGTATATTTGGCGACCACTTCGCGTCGCGCCGCTTCACCCAGGCGTTTGCGTGTCTCTGGGTTATCAATGAGAGACTTAAGGCCGTGCATTAAAGATTCCGCATCTCCCGGCTTGACCAGCCTTGCGGTGTGGTCGTCTTGGAGGACTTCGCCAATTTGATCGAGGTCGGAAGCCACAATTCCCTTCCCCATGGCCATGTATTCGAACAGCTTGGTGGGCGACCCGAAGAAAGGGGTTCCGTCGGAGTTGGGAACATGAGGGGAAACCAGAATATCACAAGCGGCGAGATATTTTGGCCCTTCTTCCTGTGGCACCATTCCGGTAAGAATACTTTCCCGCGTTATTTCATAAACTTCCAGCAGTCGTTGCACTTCGGTCATGGTGTGGCCGTCGCCGATCATTAAGAGACGGACAGTGTCGCGGTATTGAGGATACTTTTGAATGAGTAATCCAAAGGCTTTGGCCAAAACCTCCGCGCCATGCCATTTGCCAAAGGTGCCGATGAAGCCGATCACCGTCTTACCTTCCAGGTTATATTTGCGGCGGATTCTCGATCCGTCAACCTTCGGAGAATAGATTTCAGGGTCCACGCCGTTGGGGTTGACCAGAATTTTATCGCTCGCAATACCGCGTTCTATTAACTCGTCCCTGGAAGGGGCGCTGACC
>SMVT01000031.1 GCA_004357365.1 Nitrospina sp. | reverse complement strand
GCCGACCAAAGCACATTGTCCATCGAAGAACCCACATCATCCAACCTAGGCAGGATAATGTAATATTTAACGTCGAGAATTCGCGATGTTTTGTCGGCTCTTTCAAGATACCTACCTAATTGAGCGAAGTACCAGGCCTCGCCACGAGACATGGTTGTATGGGCGATTCCCATGATCAAGTGGCTCTGCATTATGATATGAGAATAAAATTTGTGTGGGTTTTTAAAAGCTTTGCGACTTGTTCCCATGCCTGCAACTTCAAGATAGAGCTTGTTGATCATTTCCCAGATTTCAGAAGGGATCACCTCTCTTACAGACCGAGCGTTTTCCCGGGCGGCGGTCAGGCAGGATTTGATGGAGTGGGGGTAAGCGCTGTCAAAGGTGTGAAAGAACATTACATTTTCCCTGGTGGGAGCGCCAATCTTTTTGGAAAAATAATCACCGTCACCCGTGATATCCACCAGCGGTTTCCATGCATTGGAGTCTTCCCTTAACGAAGGTAGGTCCAGGATCATGTGCAACCGAGTTTCAATCAGTCGGGCAGCATTCTCCGCCCGTTCCAAATAGCGACTCATCCAGAAAATAGAATTTGCAACTCGACTTAACATGGTCCTTTGCTTACCCAAATCTAAATGGGGTCGTCTGCCAGAACCCAGGTGTCTTTACTTCCCCCGCCCTGGGAGGAATTCACCACAAGAGAGTCCTTTTCCAAAGCAACTCGAGTCAGGCCTCCAGGGAGAACATAAATATCTTTCCCATACAAGGCGTAAGGCCGAAGGTCGATATGCCGACCTTCAAAATGATCTTTTACGATTACGGGAACGCGGGAAAGCTGAATGACCGGTTGACCAATATAATTGCGCGGATCCTTTTGGATGTTTTCGATCATCTGCCGCTGCTGCTCTTTAGAAGAAAAAGGTCCGATCAACAGCCCGTATCCTCCGGAGCCGTGGGTGGTTTTGATAACAAGGTTTGCAATATTGTCGATGACATGCTGCCGATCCTTCTCATCCTCACACAGAAAGGTCGGGACATTGGGAATTATCGCGTCTTCGCCGGTGTAATATTTAATGATGTCCGGAACAAACGAATAAATCGCCTTGTCATCTGCAATGCCGGTCCCCGGCGCATTGGCCAATGCTACTTTTCCGGAACGGTAGGACTTCATGAGCCCCGGCACCCCAAGTAATGAATCCGGGTTGAATACGGTCGGGTCCAAATAATCATCGTCAATCCGTCTGTAAATGGCATCGAGCCTTTCGAAGCCCTTTGTGGTCCTCATGTAGACAAAATCATCCATCACCACCAGATCCCGCCCCTCAACCAGTTCCTCGCCTATTTGTTGAGCCAGGAACGAATGTTCGAAATAAGCCGAATTGTAGATCCCGGGGGTGAGGATGGCGATATTGGGTTTTATAATTGATTCGGGAATCAGATTTCGAAGCATATCAGCAAGGCGGTTGGAATAATCGTCAACCGGTCGAATCGGCAAGGACTCGAAAACAACCGGGAGAGTTTGCTTCATGACCCTGCGGTTGCCCAATACGTAGGAAACTCCCGAAGGGCAGCGCAGGTTATCTTCCAAAACGTAAAATTGTCCCTTTTCATCCCTGACAAAATCGATACCACTTATGTGACACCAAATTCCTTTCGGTGGGTTCAACCCCTGGCATTCTTTGCGGTAAGCCACAGATGAAAGGATGATTTCCTTGGATATCACCCCGTCTTTTATAATCTTCTGATCATTATAAACATCGTGAATAAACTTGTTGAGTGCGAAAACCCTTTGTTTCACCCCCCGCTCAATCAAGTCCCAGTCACGGGCATTGATGATCCGTGGAATGATGTCGAAGGGAAATATTTTTTCCAACCCTTTTTGATCTCCATAGACCCCAAAAGTAATTCCCATTTGCATGAATGCTGCTTCAGCGGCTTTCTGTCGATTGGCCAGCTCTCTATAGGGAAAGGATTGGATCTGATCAACCAGCTTTTTAACTTCTGCTCTGGGTTGGCCAGGTTTTTCAAAATATTCATCATAGAAATTCCCTGGATTGTAGGACTCAAAATTCATTGGAAAGTCACGATTGGGAAATTAATATAGTTTTCCATCCCGAGAAAACAACTGGCTAATCTAAGTTTGAGTTTTTAAATTATAACCTAATAACATCATGGATTTGATGGCCTCCGGGACGGGGCCAGAGGAAAGTTATTGGCAGCAATTAATCAAGAGTGGCCTATACCTGGCCCATTGGCAAAAAGAAAAGGATCACGATTTCTCGCAACCCCTTGTTTTTATTGGTGGGCCGTCACGGGATCGAACCGTGGACCTACTGATTAAGAGTCATTTTCTCTACCCAAATTTCCAAAAATATACACATGGGTCCCTCGCTACTGCTTAATGGGTCCCATATCGCGTCGGGGGTAAGGCTTAAACGCTAGCCCATATGCTAGCCTGATGAAAAATGGGCTACAGCCTAAACTGTAACCCATTTATTTGACTGGTCGGGATGAGAGGATTTGAACCTCCGGCCCCTTCGTCCCGAACGAAGTGCGCTACCAGGCTGCGCTACATCCCGAATATTTTATTTGTGCCTGATCCGACAGTGGACTCGATTTAACTTTTATCCCACACGTAGCGGTTGACGCTTTCGCTCTGGAACGACGTGTTGGTCACGTTGCGTTCCACGTCCTTGGACTTCCCGCACTTGGGACACTTGACTGTCTTTTCGCCCACCTCGGACATCTTCATTTCCACGACAAAGTCATGCTTGCATTTCTTACAGGTATGATCGTACTGGGGCATAACGTTTCCTCTGAAAATCGGTAAGATTACCTTATTTATATCCTGTTTTCAACTTCCCCGCAAGGCTCGGTGCGTCAACCCCGCCTTTTCCCGGGTTTGACCGCCAGGAACCCGGCAAAATCGAACCACTTAAAAAACACGTCCACCTGGCGGAACCCGGCCTCCGCCAGCAGGTCCCGGTTCTTCTCCGGTTTGAGGGGAATCAGCACCTTTTCCAGCGCCTCCCGCTTCTTGGCGATTTCCAGCTTCGAGTACCCCCGGCTCCGCTTGTAGGCGTGATACTGTTCGATGAACAGATCGTTGAGACCGTTCGACTCCCCCCGCACTTTCTCGATGAGGATCAGGCCGCCGCCGGGGCGGAGTCCTTTATAAATCTTTTTCAACATGGCCGCCCGCCGTTTCGGCGGAATAAATTGCAGAGTGTAGTTCATGATCACCACACTGGCATCGGCCAGCTCGAAACCGCTTTCCAGATCCGCCGCCACCAGCTCGCACCGATTGAGATGACCCTTCAGTTTCCCGCGCGCCTTCTTCAGCATGGCCTCCGAATTGTCGAGTCCCACAAAACGGATTTTTTGCGTTATGGGAATGGCTTTTACGAGGTGACGCAAAAGCGTTCCGGTGGAGCATCCCAGATCGTACACCGCCGAATTTTTCTGCGCGAAGTGCCGGACGAGGTCGATCACCATCTGCTGGCATTCTTTATAGAACGGGATGCTCCGCTCCAGCATATCGTCGAACACCCTCGCCACCGGTTCGTTGAACTCGAATGGGCCAGGCGCCGCGAATTGTTTGAACAGCGTGTCTTTTTTTTTCGGAGCCATATTGAAAAAGAGACCTTTGTATAAGTGTAAAAAAGGGTAGCGTTACAATATTTCTCCTCCTTAGTAAGGGGAGGAATATTTTAGGGCCAGCGTTATGCAAAGGACTCTTTGAAAAAGGTTCACCCAAACGCAATCAGGGCGGCCCGCACGAGCCGCCCTGATTGTTAAAGCGATATTTCAATGTGTAACAAGGGCCGGCGTATTACGGACCCTGGATTTCTCCACCGCCCACCGGACCCGATTTGGTTTTGACCAGCAGCTTGTTGACGGCGTTGACGTAGGCCTCGGCACTGGCTTCCACCGTGTTGACGCCGGTGCTCTTGCCAATCACCTCCCGGTTTTCGTGGAGCACGCGCACGGTGACTTCCCCCTGCGCGTCCTTGCCGCGGGTTTTCGACATCACCTGATAGTCCAGAAGTTTGCAGGTCATCCCGGTGATGCGGTCGATGGCGTTGTACATGGCGTCGATGGGTCCGTCACCCTGACCGGTATCCGTGTGCACTTTACCGTCGCGGCTTTTCAGGGTGACGGTAGCACCCTGAGTGGCGCCGGTTTCAAACGTTCCCTGAACTTTCTCGAGCGAATAAGTATTCAACTCTTCATCGGTGAATTTTCGTTTCTGGATCAGCGCGACAATGTCCTCGTCGAACACTTCCTTCTTCTCGTCGGCAAGTAACTTGAAGTCGGTGAACACGCGGTTAAGTTCTTCCCGCGTCACCTGATACCCCATCGCTTCGATTTTTTTCGACAGCGCGTTGCGGCCCGAGTGTTTGCCCAGCACCAGCTCGGAACTTTCGAGTCCGATGTCCTGCGGATTCATGATCTCGTAGGTGTCCTTCTTTTTGAGGAAACCATCCTGATGCACGCCGGACTCGTGCGCAAACGCGTTCTTGCCGACGATGGCCTTGTTCCTTTGCACGAAGAACCCGGTGAGACTGCTCACCAGCTGACTGCAAGCCATAATATGTTTGGTGTCGATTTTCGTATCGACGCCGAAAAAATCCTTGCGCGTTTTAAGCGCCATGACGATTTCTTCCATCGCCGCGTTACCGGCGCGCTCGCCGATGCCGTTGATGGTGCACTCCACCTGCCGGGCACCCTCCTTGACGGCTTCCAGTGAATTCGCCACCGCCATGCCGAGATCGTTGTGGCAATGCACGCTGATGATCGCCTGATCGATGTTGGGCACGTTCTGTTTCAGCGAACGGATCAATTGTCCGAACTGGGCCGGCACGGAATAACCGACCGTATCGGGAATATTCACCGTACCCGCACCGGCGTCGATCACCGCTTCCACCACTTCGGCAAGAAACTCCGGCTCGGTGCGCGAGGCGTCTTCCGGAGAGAACTCGATGTCGTCGCAGAATTTGCGGCCGAACTTCACCGCGTCCACCGCCATCTGGATGATCTCGTCTTTGCCCTTCTGCAGTTTGTAGTCGCGGTGCAGTTTGGAGGTGGACAGGAAAATGTGGATACGGGGCGACTCCGCCTTTTCGAGTGCGCGCGCCGCTGCCTCGATGTCCTTTTCGAGCGCTCGGGCGAGGCCCGCCACGGTGGCCCCCTGGATCTCCTTCGCGATCTGCTTGACCGATTCGAAATCGCCGGGGGATGCGACCGGAAAGCCCGCCTCAATGATGTCCACCTTCAGTAGAGCCAGCTGGCGCGCGATTTCCAACTTTTCCTTGTTGTTCATGCTGGCGCCGGGGCACTGCTCCCCGTCTCTCAAAGTGGTGTCGAATATAATGAGTCGTTCCGGTTGCATGGTTCGGGTTCGTATCCTCCGTGTTCAAGGTTGGTGTTGCGAGTCGATATCTTCGGCTTTTATCATCTCATAGCTTTCCGTTTTAGAAAAGCCGTCTTGAAACAAATCCGTGCCATAATCCAGGGCTTCCGCGCCGGTGCCCTTGAATGCACCGCCCGGTGGCGGGTGTTTAAGAAATGGCCTGGAATCAGTTGAATGCGCTGACGACTTTAAACCCGGCTTTTTTAATTTTTTCGACGACACCTTTGGTGTCGCATAAATCGAGACGAAAAAAATACACCTGCTTTTTGCCGCCGTCTTTGTAGGGTGCCATACCGACACTGATAATATTCAGGTTTTCCCCGTGGATGATGTTCGAGACTTTTTCGAAATTCTTGGGATTTTTGTCCATCGCCACGTCCACCCGCGAACTGGAATGGAGGATGCCCATCAGGTCGACGAAAATTCCCAGGATATCCATGATGGAAATGATTCCCACCAGCTTATTGCGCTTGATCACCGGCAGGGCACCGATCTTGTATTTGTATATAATCAAAGCCGCATCTTCGATATGGGTTTCCGGCACCACCACCATGGGCTCTTTGGTCATGTAGTCGGAGACTTTCATCCGGGAGGGATTCAGAAGGGCCACCTTGCCCGCCTGGGTTTTGGTCACCTTTCCCATAAAAGCCCCACGGATGTCGCTTTCGGTGATGATCCCCAAAAGGTCCTTGCCGTCCAACACGGGCAGATGCCGGATCGATTTTTCCACCATCAGCTCCTGGGCTTTTTTCAAAGAATCGGATTTCTTTACCGTAAAAAGTTTTTTCGACATGACCTCGCCGACAATCATAAAGTGCCTCCAGATTTTCAGTAACGGTTATTCAATGTAGGGAAAATCTATATCAAAAATCAGTCAAGAAACGTGTGGAAATATTATTTTTAAGACAGGGCATCCTCAAAAATGTCCAGTGGACTGCGAACCCTGCTCTTTACAAAAATTCCTGTCGCAAACCTTTTTACCAGAACGACAATCTAAAATATAGATTTAAAGCAAAATCCAGGGCCGAGGTCCGAAAATAAGGAAAAAAGCCAGTTTATGTAAAATTATGTAATAAAAGTACACCTTTTTATATCATAAATCTAATTAAAAGCTTCGTTTATTTTTTAATTCATTTAGAATTAAGTAGTTACAGATTTGGCACCACATTTGCTCTTTATTTCCTTGCGGAGGAAGGTTTAGACTAGCCTTGATTTTGGCTGGAATCCCGATAAGATTCCAGGATTCCCCAAATTTATCCTGATCCATTATGAAGATTGAAAACTATCCCAAAAAGCAGGGGTTGTATGACCCTGCTCACGAAAAAGAGAACTGTGGTGTCGGTTTTATCGCCCATATGAAGGGGGATAAATCCCACGACATCATCCGGCAGGGGCTGGATTTGCTCAACCGTCTGGAGCACCGGGGGGCCGTAGGGGCCGATCCGTTGACGGGCGATGGCGCCGGGATATTGATCCAGGTGCCCCACCAGCTCTTCCACAGCCAATGTCGGGAAATCGGCATTCAACTGCCGGGTGAGGGTCAATACGGCACCGGACTGGTGTTTCTGCCGCGGGACGAGCGCGGTCGTCAATTGATGGAAATTTTCGAACGCGTGACCACCCAGGAAGGGCTGGAAATGCTCGGCTGGCGCAAGGTTCCGGTCGACAACACCCAGATCGGCGAAACCTCGCGTCAGGTGGAGCCGGACATTCAGCAGATATTCATCGGTTCCGGGGGCATTGAAGATCAGGAACTGTTCGAGCGCAAGCTCTACGTGGTCCGCAAACAGGCCGGGCAGGCCATCCGCGCTTCGGGTCTGGCGGCGCTTTACGAGTCCTACTACATCTGCAGTCTGTCCAGCAAAACCTTCATCTATAAAGGCCAGCTGATGGCGCCGCAGGTCGAGAAATATTTTCTCGACATCCAGGATCCTCTCATGAAATCGGCGCTGGTTCTCGTGCATTCGCGCTACAGCACCAACACCTTCCCTTCATGGGGAAGGGCCCAGCCGATGCGCATGATCGCCCATAACGGAGAGATCAATACTATTCGCGGCAACAAGAACTGGATGGTGGCGCGGGAGGCCATGTTCGAAAGCGGCCTGTTTGACGATGTGAAAAAAATTCTGCCGGTCATTCCGCCCGGCGGGAGCGATTCCGCCGACTTCGATCAGGCACTGGAATTCCTGGTGCAGACCGGACGGTCCCTGCCGCATTCCGTCATGATGATGATTCCCGAACCGTGGAGCGGCCATGAAACCATGAGCGACGACAAGCGCGGGTTCTTTGAATTCCACGCATCGATGATGGAGCCGTGGGACGGCCCGGCGTCCATCACCTTCACTGACGGCGACGTCATCGGCGCGGTCCTGGACCGCAACGGCCTCCGGCCCTCCCGTTACATTGTGACGAGTGACGACCTGGTGGTGATGGCCTCGGAAGTCGGCGTGTTGCCCATCGAGGAATCCCGGATCATCAAGAAGGGCCGCCTCCAGCCGGGCAAGATGTTCTTTGTCGACCTTAAAGAAGGGCGCATTATCGCGGACCAGGAGACCAAATCCCAGTTGGCCAACCGGAAACCCTACACCCAGTGGGTGAAGGACCAGCAGGTGAATATCGAACACCTGCCCGACCCCGGATCGCGTCCCGCAAGGATCCAGGACCCGCTCACCCAGCAGATCGCCTTCGGCTACACCGCCGAGGATTTAAAAATTGTCATGGCCCCCATGATTAGTACCGGGCAGGAAGCCAACGGCTCCATGGGCAACGACGCCCCGCTGGCGGTTCGGTCGGAAAAACCGCAGATGCTGTTCAATTACTTCAAGCAGATGTTTGCGCAGGTGACCAATCCGGCCCTCGATTCCATCCGGGAGGAATTGGTGATGTCGATGGAAATCACCCTGGGGAAAGAGTGCAACCTGTTGTCGGAATCGCCCGAGCACTGCCGCAAACTGAAACTGAAACATCCCCTGCTGACACCGGAGGAATTTCAAAAAATCAAATCGATCGATCAGAGCGATTTGAAATCGGTGACCCTCTCACTGCTGTTTCCGGTGGAAGAAGGGGAAGGCGGCATGGAAAAAGCGCTCGAAAACCTGTGCGTTAGGGCGTCCGAGGCGATTGAAGAGGGTGCGACGATTTTAATTTTGTCGGACCGCGGCATTGATGAAGATCATGCCGCGATTCCCAGCCTGTTGGCGACGGGGGCGGTACATCATCATCTGTTGCGTGAAAGGACTCGGACCCGCGCCGGTCTGGTGGTGGAAACCGGCGAGGCGCGGGAGATGATGCATTTCGCTTTATTGATCGGTTACGGTGCTGGCGGTATTTTCCCCTACTTGGCTTATGAAACCATCGAGCAGATCATCCGCGACGGGAAATATGTCGAAAAGATGGAGTTTGAAAAGGGGGTCGAAAATTTCCTCAAGGCGACGCGCAAGGGGTTGTACAAGATCATTGCGAAGATGGGAATTTCCACCATCCAGAGTTACCGGGGCGCGCAGATTTTCGAAGCGGTCGGCCTCAACGATTCGATGATTTCCTGTTACTTTACCGGAACGCCGTCGCGCATCAGCGGGGTCGAACTGGGTGCGATCGCCCGGGAAACCCTGGCGCGGCACCGCAACGCGTACCAGCGGACGAAAATCATTCGCCCGGCGCTGGAGCCCGGCGGGGAATACCATTGGCGGCGCGGTCACGAAAAACATATGGTGGATCCCAACCTGGTGTCCATGTTGCAGCACTCCACCCAGTCCAATGATTATTCATTGTTTAAGAAATACTCGAAGATCAGCGACGAGCAGAATACCCGCGACTGCACCCTGCGCGGATTGTTCAGGTTTAAAAAACGGGAGCCGGTTCCCCTCGAGGAAGTGGAACCGATCGAAAAGATCACCAAACGATTCTGCACCGGGGCGATGTCGATCGGGTCGATTTCCCGCGAGGCGCATGAAACCCTGGCCATTGCCATGAACCGCCTGGGAGGCAAAAGCAATACGGGTGAAGGCGGTGAAGACCCGGTACGGTATATCCCCGATGCCAACGGCGATTCGCGCCGCAGCAAGATCAAGCAGGTGGCCTCCGGCCGGTTCGGCGTGAGCAGTCATTACCTGGCCAACGCCGACGAGTTGCAGATCAAAATCGCCCAGGGGGCGAAACCGGGGGAGGGCGGGCAGTTGCCGGGCTTTAAGGTGTCCGAATACATTGCCAAGATCAGGCACTCCACACCGGGAGTCGGTTTGATTTCACCACCGCCGCATCACGATATTTATTCGATCGAAGATCTTCAGCAATTGATTTTCGATCTGCACAACTCCAATCCGGAAGCGGACGTCAGCGTCAAGCTGGTGGCCGAGGCGGGAGTCGGCACCATCGCCGCAGGCGTCTCCAAGGCGCGGGCCGAAGGGGTTCTCATCTCCGGTCACGACGGCGGCACCGGCGCGTCTCCGCAGACGTCGATCAAATACGCCGGCCTGCCCTGGGAGTTGGGCCTTTCCGAGACCCAGCAGGTATTGGTGATGAACGATTTGCGCGGGCGCATCCGGGTCCAAGTGGACGGTCAGTTGAAAACCGGACGCGATGTGGTGATCGGCGCCTTGCTCGGGGGCGATGAGTTCGGATTCTCCACCGCGCCCTTGATCACCATGGGATGCATTATGATGCGCAAATGCCACCTCAACACCTGTTCGGTGGGCATAGCGACGCAGGACCCGGAACTGCGCAAGAAATTTTCCGGCAAACCGGAGCATGTGGTGACCTTCTTCCAGTTCGTGGCCCAGGAGGTGCGCGAGTGGATGGCCGAGTTGGGATTCCGTAAATTCAACGAAATGATCGGGCGTGCCGACCTGTTGGAAATGGATGATGCGATCAGCCATTGGAAATCCCAGGGCCTGGATTTTTCGAAAATATTGTTTAAGGCAGATGTGGGTCCGGATGTCGCTACTCACAATGTGTGTAACCAGGATTTAAGCGGGGATATCGGTGAGGGGTGTCTCGACCGCAAACTGATTCAGGAATGTCGGCCGGCGATTGAGCATCAAAAACCCGTTTCGGTGACCACTCCGATCGGTAATGTGAACCGCGCGACCGGCGCCATGCTGAGTTATGAAATTTCGAAACGGTACGGAGAGGAAGGCTTGCCGGAAGACACCATCCGGATCGATTTCAAAGGGTCGGCGGGTCAAAGTTTCGGCGCGTTTCTGGCGCCGGGGGTGACCTTTACCCTGCGCGGTGACGCCAACGATTATATCGGCAAGGGACTTTCCGGCGGTCATCTGGTCGTGTCCCCCCCGGAGGAATGCCCCATCGTGGCTGAAGAGAACATTTTGATCGGCAACGTGGCCCTGTACGGCGCCATTGCCGGCAAAGCCTTTTTCCGGGGCGTGGCCGGGGAACGGTTCGCCGTCCGCAACAGCGGAGCCCATACGGTGGTGGAAGCCGTGGGAGATCACGGGTGTGAATACATGACCGGCGGACGGGTGGTGGTGCTCGGCGAAACGGGCCGCAACTTCGCCGCCGGAATGAGCGGCGGCATCGCCTACGTGCTGGACCGGGACGGGCAGTTTACCATCCATTGCAACCAGAGTATTGTCGATCTTTTACCGGTGGAAGAGGAAGAGGATATCCAAGAACTCCGGAACTTGATCGAAGAACATCGAAAACTGACGGGCAGCACCGTGGCTGAAAAAATTCTGAATGAGTGGGAGGCGACGCTTCCCAAATTCGTCAAAGTGTACCCGACCGATTTCCGCCGGGTGCTGGAAGAACGGAAAAAGAAACAGCAGGTATTGGAAGAGGTGGCTTGATGGGTTCGGTCAAGGGTTTTATGGAATTTGAGAGGGAGACCCCGAAGCCCCGGCCGGTCAGTGAACGGTTGAAGGATAAGAAAGAGGTCTATGAACCGTTCCCGCTGGAAAAATATCAGGAGCAGGGGGCGCGCTGTATGGACTGCGGGGTGCCGTTCTGTCAGAGCGATGTCGGATGCCCGCTGGGCAACGCCATCCCCGACTGGAACGATATGGTGTACCGCAACAAGTGGGAAGAAGCGTTGTCCCTGCTTCTCAGCACCAACAATTTTCCCGAGTTCACCGGGCGTATCTGCCCCGCTCCCTGCGAGGGTGCCTGTGTGCTGGCCATCAACGAACCGGCGGTGACCATTCGCAACATTGAGGAGATCATCGCGGAAAAGGGATTCGAAAACGGCTGGATGCAGCCGAATCCGCCGAAAAAGCGGACGGGTAAAAAGGTAGCGATCGTCGGGTCGGGTCCGGCCGGACTGGCCGCCGCGGATCAGTTGAACCAGGCCGGGCATACCGTGACGGTTTTTGAAAAGGCGGACCGCATCGGCGGACTTTTGATGTATGGCATTCCCGAATTCAAATTGGAAAAACGGATCGTCAAACGCCGAATTGATTTGATGGAAGCGGAAGGGGTGGTGTTCAAACCCAATTCGCATATCGGAGTGAACCTATCCGGCAAAGAACTATTGGATAATTTCGACGCGGTCATCCTGTGTTGCGGTTACGAAAAGCCGCGGGATTTGCCGGTGCCGGGGCGGGAGCTGGACGGTGTTCATTTCGCGATGGATTTTCTTCCTCAGCAGAACAAGCGCAACGAAGGCGACACGGTTCCCGAGGACATCAGCATTACCGCCCAGGATAAAAACGTGCTGATCATCGGCGGTGGCGATACCGGCTCGGACTGTCTGGGGACCTCTCTGCGGCAGGGCGCCAAAAAAGTGTATCTGTTTGAATTGCTGGACGAGCCGCCTGAGGAAAGAAACTCGGATAATCCCTGGCCGCAATGGCCCGCTATCATGTACATCAGTTCGTCTCACGCGGAAGCGCCGGAGCGGGTGACGCGCTACAATATCTCCACCAAAAAGTTCACCGGCGAAAACGGCCGGGTCAAACAGATCCATGCCGTGAAAATCCAATTCGGCGACCCCGATCCTGAAACCGGCCGGCGTCCCATGGAAGAAATTCCGGATTCCGATTTCACGTTGGACGTCGACCTGGTCCTGCTGGCGATGGGGTTCGTTCATCCCGTGCATGAAGGGTTGGTTAAGGAGTTTGGATTGGATTTGGATGGGCGCGGCAACGTGGCTTGCGACGCGAAGAAGATGACCAGTGTGGACGGTGTGTATGTGGCGGGCGACATGACGCGGGGTCAGTCTTTGGTGGTCTGGGCGATTGCCGAGGGCCGCGAAGCCGCCCGGTCGGTGGACGAATCTCTCATGGGCTACACCTTCCTGCCCCACAGCGAGTTTCTTTAAATACCTCTCCGAAAATGCAGGTTTTTCCCAAGCCTGTGGAGGAAATCTCAATATTAAAAATAAGAATAAAAAGGCGGGTTATTTCCCGAGGGAAACGATGAGTTCCACGCGTTTGTGGATGCCCAGTTTTTTGAAGATGCGTTTCAGGTGAAACTTGACGGTGAAAGCGCTGATCGACAGCATTTTGGCGATCTCGTCGTCGTTGTAGCCCTGGGCGGCGAGCTGCACCACTTCTTTTTCCCGCCGGGTGAGTCCGGATTCTTCGATTTTGATGTTTTGCGAAAAGGTGGGTTTGGGGCCGGAGGGGGATTTATTGCCTCTTTTTTCCAGACAGCGATTTACTTTTTCGAACAAATCGTCCCGGTTCACCGGTTTCAATACATAATCATCCAGATGCAACCGGAGGGCTTCGATGGCGGTTTCCATGGACCCGTAACCGGTTAAAATCATAATCGATGTGTTCGGATTCAATTGTTTGATTTCCTTCGAAATCTCCAGGCCGTCCTTCCCCTCCATTTTCAAATCGATGATCACCAGATCGTGCTGGAGTTTTTTGAAACTGTTCAGGCCTTCTTCACCGGAGTTGGCGGTGGTGACTTGATAACCACTCTCCTTAAGATCGTCACTGACCGCTTCTAAAAGAACTTCCTCATCGTCAATCAGCAAAATCGATTGTCCAGTCATTTCAAGGGCTCCGATATTTTCAAATTCAGCCAATGTCACCCCACCCCGATTGAGTAATCCGACATAATATCAAATAAAATTTAATTTAACCTAACAAAAAGTGGTGAATTTGTTAATTAAATTGGAATGAGGGCTGTTGGGAAAGTTTTTATTTCATTAAAATAAATATTTTAGGAGAGGAGCACCCAAATTTAGGTGCTTATGTGATTTTAAAACTGCAAGCGTTGAAAAAATCCTTTCAGTTTTTCTTTGACAGGTTTGCCGTCTATTTCGGCGAGGTCGTGGAGCAGTTCTTTTTGTCTTTTGTTTAATTTTTTCGGAGTTTCGACGACCAGCTGGATGATCTGATCCCCCCGGCCACGGCCGCGGATTTGTGGGATGCCTCCTCCTGAGATGCGATAACGGTTACCGGATTGCGTGCCCGCCGGGATGGAAATGACTTTGGGTTTATGGTCGAGTAAGGGCACTTCGATTTCCGCTCCCAGGGCGGCCTGGGAAAAAGAAATATTCAATTGGCAGTAAATGTCCTGCCCTTCGCGGTGAAAGAATTCATGAGCCTGGACGTGAACAAACACGTACAGGTCCCCGGGCGGCATACCGGGTGCCGCTTCCCCTTCTCCACGAAGGCGCAGTCGGGACCCATCGTCTACCCCTGGGGGGATGTTGACGGAGATTTGTTTTTTGTCGATTTCAACGCCTTCCCCTCGGCAGGTGGTGCAGGGGTCTTTAATGATTTGCCCGGTGCCGTGGCAATGAGGGCAGGGGCTGGCCAGGCTGAAAAACCCCTGGGAACGAACCACCTGTCCGGTACCGCGGCAGGTCCCGCAATGAACCGGCGAGGTGCCGGGTTTGCACCTGGAGCCTTTGCAAGTATGGCAAGGCACATGTTTGCGGACTGCGACGGTTTCTTCGGTTCCGAAAGCGGCCTGTTCGAAAGAGATGGTGACATCGGTGCGCAGATCCGCGCCGCCGTGTTGTCTCCCGCCACCACCGAAAAAATCTCCGAATATGTCGCCGAAGGCGGAAAAGATATCTTCAAAACCTCCGAACCCGCCAGGTCCCTGTCCTTTCAATCCATCGTGTCCAAACTGATCGTAGACCTTGCGCTTTTCCGGATCGCGTAGTACTTCATAGGCCTCGGCGGCTTCTTTGAACCTTTCCTCAGCGCTTTTGTTGTCCGGGTTTTTATCCGGATGGTATTTGAGAGCCATTTGGCGGTAGGATTTTTTCAATTCAGATTCGGAAGCGTTGCGGTCCGCTCCCAGAATTTCGTAATAATCTCGCTTCACCCAGGCTCCTTACGGTTTGAGTTTGGCCACTTTGACTTTGGCGGGTTTGAGTAACCTGTCTTTAAAAAGGTAACCCGCTTCCAGCTCTTCGACAACCCAATTATCCTGATCCGGATCGGCGGTTTCCACGGTCATGTACACTTCGTCGGTCTTGGGATCGAATTTTCGGCCGGAAGTGGAGATGATTTCTACGCCATTTTCCTTGAGCATGCCGAGCCATTGGGAATAAATCATTTCGATTCCCTGTTTCAGGCTTTCATAGTCGGCGGACGATTGCGCGGAATCGATCGCCCGCTTCAGGTTGTCCATGATGGGCACCAGTTTTTTGAAAAAGTCGGCTTGGATTTGTTCGAGGCGGTTTTCGTTTTCCTTGTTCAGGCGGATACGGATTTCGTCGGTTTCCGTGGTTTTGGATTTATAGGCGGCGATATATTCCCGAATCCGTTTGTCCTTCGCTTCGGCTTCCTGTTTCAACTGTTCGACATAAGAGGGCAGGCGTTCGGCAGGTTCGCCGGCCGGGGTTTCTTCTTCATCTTGGAGGACCCAATGGCGCCTGTCGTTGACGGTGAACCGGGGCGTTTCCTGGTTCTCTGTTTCGGTGTCTTTACTTTTTGAATCGCTCATAACCGCACCGCATGCTTGATAAATTTTAAGCGGGGAAGCCAGAAAACAGCTTCCCCGCTCGGGAGAGGTTAGACTCTCTAAGGGAGGTGAGAAACCGGGCAAGCCCGGTTTCTCGATACTAGCCGGAGTGATGTGTTAAGACACCCACCAGCCTTGGCATTCATTTTTTGTTGCTGACGTCTTCAAACTCGGCGTCGACGACATCATCGTCGGGTTTGGCGGAGTCATCTCCGCCTCCACCTTCACCCGATTCAGGGCCGCCTTCCGGTCCGCCTTCCGGTCCGCCTTCGCCGCGGGAGGCATCGGTTTGTGCGTACATCTTTTGAGCCAGGGTATGGGACGCCTGGGTCAGGGTTTCGATCTGGCTTTTGATTTGCTCGACATCGGGGTCTTCACCTTCCAACACCTTTTTGGATTCGGCGATGGCTTCTTCCGCGGTTTTGATGTCTTCCTCGCCCAGCTTCTCTTTGTTTTCCCGGATGGTTTTTTCGGTGCTGTAGATCAGGGAATCGAGCTGGTTGCGGGCATCGACCGATTCGCGCCGTTGCTTGTCGGTTTCGGCGTTGGATTCGGCATCCTTCACCATGTTATCGATTTCGCTGTCACTGAGACCGGTGTTATCGGTAATGGTGATCTTCTGTTCCTTACTAGTTCCCTTGTCCTTAGCGGACACATGGAGGATACCGTTGGCGTCGATGTCGAAAGTGACGTCGACCTGCGGCACGCCCCGGGGCGCTGCGGGAATACCTTCGAGGTGAAATTTACCCAGCGAGCGGTTGTCTTTTGCCATTTCCCGTTCCCCCTGAAGCACGTTGACTTCGACGCTCGGCTGGTTGTCCGATGCGGTGGAGAACGTTTCACTTTTGCGCGTGGGGATGGTGGTATTCCGCTCGATCAGCCGGGTGGTGACTCCGCCCAGGGTTTCGATTCCCAGAGACAGTGGCGTGACGTCCAGCAAGAGGATATCTTTCACGTCTCCGGAAAGGACTCCGGCCTGAACCGCGGCGCCCAGCGCCACCACTTCGTCCGGGTTGACGCCGCGGTGCGGGTCTCTCCGGAACAGATTTTTGACGATTTCCTGGACTTTGGGAATCCGGGTGGAACCTCCCACCAGAACCGCTTCGTGTATCTGGTCCGGTTTCTGGCCCGCGTCCTTGAGCGCTTTCTTACAGGGCTCCTGGGTGCGGTCCAGCAAATCGTCCACCAGGGACTCGAATTTGGCGCGCGATAATTTCATATTGAGATGTTTGGGACCCGTTTGATCGGCGGTGATGAACGGCAGATTAATATCGGTTTCGGTGGTGGAGGACAACTCCATCTTGGCTTTTTCCGCCGCTTCCTTCAATCTTTGCAGAGCCATATTGTCGTTGGACAAATCGATCCCGCTGTCTTTTTTGAATTCGGTGACGATCCAGTTGATGACCCGCTGGTCCAGGTTGTCGCCGCCCAGATGGGTGTCTCCGTTGGTGGCCTTGACCTCGACGACATTGTCCCCGACTTCCAGAATGGAGATGTCAAATGTTCCGCCGCCAAAGTCATAGACGGCGATCATGTGGTCTTTATTTTTGTCCAGGCCGTAGGCGAGCGCGGAGGCGGTCGGCTCGTTGATGATTCGCTTGACTTCCAGACCGGAGATTTTTCCGGCATCCTTGGTGGCCTGTCTCTGGGCGTCGTTAAAATAGGCGGGAACGGTGATGACTGCTTCCGTGACCGTTTCTCCCAGATAGGCTTCGGCGGACTTTTTCAGTTTTTGCAGAATCATGGCGGAAATTTCAGGGGGGCTGTATTGTTTGCCCTGGATTTCAATCCGCACGTCATTTTTTGGGCCTTTAATTACTTTATAGGGTACCATTTTCATTTCTTCGCTGACTTCGCCAAAGGAACGTCCCATGAACCGCTTCACGGAAAAAATGGTATTTTCAGGGTTGGCAATGGCCTGCCGCTTGGCGACCTGGCCCACCAGAATTTCACCTTCCTTGGTGAACGCCACGACGGACGGAGTGGTCTGGTTACCCTCTTCGTTGACGATGACCTTCGGTTCATTTCCTTCCATCACGGCGACCACGGAATTTGTGGTCCCCAAATCGATTCCAATGATCTTTCCCATGGGTGCAAATCCTTTCAAAGTATGCGATATTAATATTAAGTCTTATATTTGAAACGGTTATCGTTGTATGCGTGAGATCGTGCTCTTGGAAATAAATAAAACCGCTCACGGGTCGAGTCAAGGTGGGCCCCGTATTTATTTCAATCAAAATCCATGGGGAAGGGGACGGTCGGATGGCGAAAAAACTATTTAAAATCAATTAGTTAGACTGATCTTGTCGGGGTTTTTGACGAAGCCAAGTCGGAGAGGTTGCTGTGAAAATTAAAAGTTCGGAAAACCATAGAGAATTTTCCCGTGTGGCAATCAAAGTGCAGGCCAATATTCAGGCCAAGGGCCGGGCCATCGTTTCCAGGGACACGCAGGACATCAGCATGAAGGGTTTATTCGTGAAGGGTGAGGCGGACTGGCCGGTCGGGACCGAATGCGAGATTCATCTGCTTCTTGAAGGCCAGGATCCGCCGGTGGACCTGTCGGTAAAGGGCAGGGTCCAGCGGGTGACGGAGGATGGAATGGGACTGCTGTTCACCGAGGTGGGTCTGGAGGCATATGAACACCTTCATAATCTGGTCATGCTGAATACCCACGAACCGGATGAAGTGGAGCAGGAGTTCAAAAACCACAGGGGCCTGAAGAAGAAATAATCTTCTTTTCAGGCCCGTTGTCGGAATATATTGGACTCGCCTTATTTTTTAGGGCGGGGACGGACTATTTTTTATTATTTTGCTGTTCCTGCAACATGACCACCAAAAACTGTAAATTATCGCACTCGAAATTTACGGAGGTTACCATTTCGCTTCGCGGATGGTGAAGATCAT
>SMVT01000030.1 GCA_004357365.1 Nitrospina sp. | reverse complement strand
GGTTCCCCGAGCGGTGGGGCGATGGTCAACGCCAGCACGCAGATCAACATGAAAATGCCGGCTCCCGCGCGATTCAGATAAACCAGGTGACGGCTGAAGGGGATTTTCTTCCCGGCTTCCGGTTGTTCCGGGAGCGGCGACAACTGATGATACTTGATGTAAAACAGGTGCAGTCCGATCAACGGCAGGGTGAGCAAGGGGAGCAGGCAGATGTGCCACATATAGATGCGGCTCAACAGCGGCACCCCCTGCGCGAACTGTTCGGTAAGCGGCAGGCCGAAAATACCCATGCGCTCCGCCACCCACAGAAAATGCGCGAGGGCCTCGTACGCCTCCTGGTCCCACTTCAGCACGGTGCCGGTAAAAAGCAGGCCGACCATCATCAACAGCAGGCCCACGCCGATATACCAGTTGACCTCGCGCGGCGCCTTGTACGATCCGGTGAACGCGACGCGGATCATGTGGAGCAGGAGGGTGATAGTCAACACCTCCCCCGCCCAGAAATGAATGCCGCGCAAAAACCAGCCGAGCCACACCTGGTCGACCAGGTAATGCAGGCTGGGGTTGGCGCGGTCGGGGTCAGGCACGTAAAACTGGGCAAGCAGGAGTCCGCTTAACAGCAGAATGGTAAACGCGGAAATCGTCATTCCGCCGAGGGAGTATTTAAAGGAATTGGAGTGTTCCGGAACCTCGTATTCGAGTACTGCGAATCCGAGCCGTTCCTTAACCGTCTGGAGAAGTCCGTTGGGCATGAGAGCCTCAGGTTTCCGGCCGGAGCCGGAGATTATTCATACGGGCGTTTCAAGGTCAGAAATCCGAACAGCACACCCGAAAACAGGGTCAACGCCGCCGCCCACCCATAACCTTTGTTGGAAGTGGACACCCATTGGTGTTCGGCGGGTTGGACTTGATTCATTTGGGACATGTCGTGGCCTTCGTGTTCCGACATCTTGTTCAAATCCATGGGCATTTCCCCGTTGTCCAGCACTTCCTGGTTTTCCCCCCACAAGGGACCCTCGCCCACCATTTCGGTGTCCTCCGGCCCGATGGTTTCCTCCAACCCGTAATCAACTGCTCCCGAGCCGGTTTCTGCCAGGCCCGGGAGGTTGTCGCCCAAGGGGGCTTCCGTGAGTTCCGCCAGAGTGGTTTCCGGTTGGGTTTTCGGAGCGTCATGATCGCCGCCCTGCGCCCACAGCGAAACGGGATGGGCCGTGACCCAAAAGTAAACGAGCAGGATGGAAGCGAATCGTTTCATATCAGGATTGCGCCACCAGTTGCGCGAACGCCGCCATGGCGTCGTCCGTCGCCCAGTCGCGGGGACCGATGGCCTTGTGCACGATGATGCCGTGTTTGTTGACGATGAAGGTTTCCGGCACGCCGGTGGTTTTATAATCTTTTTTAGCGACACTGCTTTCCGGGTCGAGCAGCACCGGGAAGGTGAGCTGGTATTCATCCATGAACGGCTGGATCAGGCTTTGGTCCTTGTCGACGCTGATGGTCAGCATTTCCAGTCCCTGGTCCTTGAACCGGTCATACACCTTCTGCATGGAGGGCATTTCCACCTTGCAGGTGGCGCACCAAGTGGCCCAGAAGTTGATGAACACCACCTTGCCGCGATAATTTTTGAGATCGACCGTGCCGCCGGAAAGGGAGGGCAAATCGAAACCCGGTGCGATAAACGCTTCCGCCGGGTATTCCATTTCGAAGGGTTTCAACTCCACCTTGTTGACCGCGATGATCAAAAAGGAAAGCAGGGCAGTGACCAGAATCGCGTACGGAATGTAAATATGAACCGGTTTTTTCTCTATCGCTTGTTCCATGGGAATAATTATAGATGCCTTTTATAGGGCCGGTAAAATTTCTTATCGACCGCAACCACGATTTGGTCGATGCTGAGGCCATCCTGGTACAGTCCGTAGGCGTAGATGACTTCGTCTATGCAGATGTCGCACTTGGATCCATGCATACTAGTGAAGCAGGTCAGCAGGGTTTTGTGGTTGTGATTCTTTTTGCAGTAACAGTAACAGAACTGGCTGTCGATGACTTTGGGGATTTCCGCGGCATATTTATAGGCCAGCGCGGCTTTGCCCGAGAACAGGGCGGGACTCAGCACCGGCCGGTTTTCGATCAGTTGACCTTTCGCCGGTGCGGGGTTGGAAGCCGTGACGCGTCCCGGCGGTTTGGTATAAACGTACACGCCCGCCAGCACCATGACGATCGCGGCGAGGAACGCCGAAGTAATCCACAGGGTTTTCCGCGCCGGGGCTTTTTTCCCGCCGGACTTCTTTTTCTTGTTGGATTTGCGTTTTCCCATTTCAATCTCGAGGCTTCAGGTTGATGCATTCATTATATCTGTTGCCGCCGACGTCATGCAAGGGCTTTGGGTCACCGTTTTGGCGGGTACCAGCGGCTTAACGCGGCGGGGGAAAACCCCATCAGAAACCAAGATGCAATGGCGATATTCCTGAAGGTGGTGAAACCGATTCCCTCCGACAGCCAGCGGCGGGGAGAAGTGACGGCCTTTTCCCGCAGGATCACCACCGGTCCCCGTTTTTTTAATTTTCGGAAAAAATCCAGGTCTTCGCAGATCGGCAGGGGAGAAAATCCCTTGAGGTCCCGGAAGACCTCGCGCCGGACAAAAATCCCCTGGTCGCCGTACACCAGGTTCAGGTACCGGGAGCGCAGGGTCGCCAGCCGCGAAATAGTGCGCAGGACGGGTTGCGGCGAATCGATCTGAAGGCTGAACGCCCCTCCCAGGTAGTGGCCGTTGGCCATGGTTGCGGTCATGGCGCGGTAACCGCAGGAGTCGATATGGCTGTCGGCATGCAGGAACCACAGCAGATCGCCGGTGGCATCCCGGGCGGCGGCGTTCATCTGGGAGGCCCGGCCGAGCGATGCCGGTATCACCGGGATGGCCCAGCGGCGGGCGATGTCCACCGTGCCGTCCTCGCTGCCGCCGTCCCCGATCAGAATTTCAAAGGGCTGATGGACCTTCAGACGGGCCAGGGTTTCGGCAAGAACGGTCGATTCATTATAGGTGGGAATAATGACCGAGACCTTCAAAGGCGGGTTTGTGGTTTGGGTGTTTTCCATTTCCGGATGAAGAGATCTCCGCAATTTATGTGAGGGGCTGGAACAGGGCGCCAGTTAATCACAAAAACCCTGAAATTACAATGGAATGGGGCCGTACGGCGGACTCCGCATGACCGGTTTTTCGTCCGGCCGGGGAAGGTGCTCAAACCTTTCTTCTTTAAAGGATTGTGCGGTTCTGTATTTCGCCGGGAAAATGGTATAAAATTAACTGGTTATTAGGACGAATGAATATGCTGGCTCATTTTATCGATTCCAAACCATTTCAGTGCGGGTACTTCAAAGACCGCAAATCCATCTTTGAGGAGTATCTTCTCGAAGATATTTCCGAGGTGGAGTTCGAGTACCTGCTGGCCCACGGCATGCGGCATTTCGGGGAATATTATTTCCGCCCCCGGTGCCACAACTGCCACGATTGCGTGCCGATCCGCCTCCGGACCAACGACTATGCCATGACCCGGAGCCAGAAGCGGGCGATCCAAGCCTGCTCACAGGTGGATATCCGTCTGGGCCGGCCGCATTATTCTGAGGAAAAATTCAAGTTGTACCTGGGTCACAAACAGCGGTTTCGGTCGTTGGAGGATGATGTCGAGGACGAGGAGAATTTCCGTTTGTCTTTTTACGCGAAAACCCCGTTCGGAATGGAATTCGAATATTTACTGGACGGAAAACTGATCGGTGTCGCCCTGGCGGACGTGACGCGCAAAACCTTCTCAGCGATCTACACGTTTTACTCCACGGAGTACGCGCGTCTGAGCCTGGGCACGTACAGCGTCATCAAACAGATTCAATTCTGCCAGAGCCGCGGCATTCGGTACTTTTATTTGGGATATTTTATCGCGAAGAACAAATCGCTCGTCTACAAGGCCAACTTCCGGCCCAACGAAGTCTATACCAACCACGAATGGCGCCCGTTCCGCAATGCGAAAGGGGATTTCCTGGTTCCGGAGGAGGGTTTGCAGTGGGTCAACTCGGACAAGCTGGTCAGATCCAGCACCTCCCGCGAATTTTAGCGGAGCGGAACCGTTTCCCCACTTATATCCGCCTCTCTTTGATTGATCGTCTCCTGCAGGATCAAATCCGCGACCCGTCTATTCTTGTGATTGATGGCCACGTCGAGCGGTTTTTCCCCCTTGGTATTTTTCAACTCCAGCTTGGCGCCTTTGTTGATCAGAATACTCGCCGCGCGGGCATATCCCTTTTCGGCGGCCAAGTGTAACAGGGTGCCTTCGGGGATCTTCTGGTTCACGTTCACCCCATGCCGGATCAGCTCATCCATCACGCGAAGGTGACCCTGGGAAGCACTGTAGTAAATCGGGGTTCTCCCCGCCCGGTCCCTGCCGTCGGGTTTAGCGTCAAACGCCAGGAGCAGACGGACCATAGCGAGATCTCCCTGTTCCGCCGCCAGGTGGAGCGGGGTGTTGGCGGCTTTGGCCAGACCCTCCACCCGGGCTTTGCTGTTGAGGAGCACCCGGGCCACGCGGGTGTTGCCCTCACGGGCGGCTCCCATCAGGGGAAAAGGACCTCTTTTGGGATTGACCTGCGCTCCCTGGGCAATCAACAGTTCGGCTATTTGGGAAGAGTTGTTCAGGCTGGCCAGATAAAGCGGGGTTTCGCCTTTTTTGTCTCTGGCATCCATCATGGCGGCTTTGGAAAGCAGAACCCGGGCGACCTCGGTGTGGTATTCGAGGGCCGCATAGTGCAGGGCGGTTCGGCCGTTTTTATCCCGGGCATTGACCCCGGCTTTTTTGGCGATCAGCAAGTTGACCAGGGGCGCATGACCGCGATTCGCCGCCAAGTGCAGGGGGGTTCGGCCTTCATGATCTCTGGCGTCCACCTTCGCCCCTTTTTCGAGAAGAATTTCAGCCACCTTCAGGTAGCCAATCCGTGCGGCCTGGTGCAGTTGGGTTTGGCCGGCTTCGTTTGGGGTGTTGGGGTTGGCTCCTTCGTTCAGGTGGCGGCGCACTTCTTTGACATTTTTGTAGCGGACCGCCGTATCAAGGGAATGCGTTTTAATGATCGAGCATGAGGAGGAGAAAAATCCTGAAAGAACCAGAAAAGCAAAACCGAATCGAACCACTGGAAATTTAAACATTGCGCTGAGGCTCCCTGGTAAGTTTCTAATTGCGCTTAACTTATAAGAAAGAAAACCAATTGTCAATGAAGGTTGGGATCAAAAAAAAGGGCACCCGGATCGGATACCCTTTTGTGGCGGCGATTGGATTCAATCGCCCGGTCGGGATTTTATCTTGCCCCGCCAATTTCAATGGGTTTGGGAAACTCGCCTTATTTTCCGACCTCCCGGCGTTTCACCGTTTCCCGCGTGATCAAATCAGCGGCCTTTTGGTTTCCATTGGCCATCGCTACCTCCAAGGCGGTTTTTCCTTTGGAGTTTCTTTTGTTCAGCTTCGCCTCATTAGCAAGGAGAATTTGAACCACTGCGGTTTGGCCTCGCTCCGATGCCAAATGTAATAATGTGCCTTCGCGAATCTTCTGGTTGACGTTGACTCCATGGTCAATGAGAACATTCATGGTATGAATATTTCCTTTGTAGGTGGTGTAGTAAATCGGGGTTTTCCCGGAGCGGTCCCGGCGGTTTGGATTGGCTTTATTTTCGAGGAGTAACATGGCGATTTCAGGATACTCTTTTTCCGCCGCCAGGTGGAGCGGGGTATTGGGTGCCTTGGGTGGACCATGAACCCGGGCCTTGTAGTCGAGCAGAACCTTGACCACCTGCACATGACCATCACGGGTGGCTCCCATCAAGGGCGAAGGACCGGTAGCCGGGTTGACTTTGGCGCCTTTGTTGATCAACAACTCGGCCATTTTGGGAAGGTTGTTCAGGCAGGCCAGATAAAGCGGGGTCCAGCCTTTCTTGTCCCGGGCATTGACGAGCGCCCTCTTCGAGATAAGGATCAGGGCCGCCTCGTTTCTTTCTCCAAGCGCCGCATGGTGCAGAGGTGTTCGGCCTTTTTTATCACGGCTGTTGACCTGGGCTCTTTGGGCGAGCAGTAAATCGACTAATGGCGCGTGACCATTCTTTGACGCCAGATGCAGGGGAGTCCGGCCCTCGTCATCCTTGCCATTTACTTTTGCTCCTCTTTCCAGAAGCACCTCGGCCACTTCTTTATTGTCACCGTATGCGGCGTGGTGCAAGGGCGTTTGACCCTGCTCATCTTTTTTGTTCACGTCTGCGCCTTCATTCAGGTGGCGGCGCGCCTCATTGACGTTATTGTATTTAGCAGCCTTTCCCAGACTGGATACTGGCATCATGGAACAGGCGGAAGCAAAAAAGCCGAAAATAATCAAATAAACTAAACCCTGGCGGATCAATGGGGACGGGTGCATGGTCTTGGACTCCCTTATAGATTATTGTTTTAATTAGTTTAAGGGTAGCTGGAAGCGGTGTCAATGAAGGTTGGGATCAAAAAAAAGGGCACCCGGATCGGATACCCTTTTGTGGTAGCGGTCGGATTCAATGGCCCGGTCGGGACTTCATCTTGTCCCGCGAATTTCAATGGGTTTGAGACGCGGCCTTATTTGCCGGCCTCTTTCCGCTTGATCGCTTCCCGGGTGATCAGGTCCGCCACTTTTTGATGGCCGCGGTTGATGGCGACATCCAGCGGTTTCTCGCCTCGGGAGTTGGGGATATCCAGCCGGGCGCCTTTGTAGATCAACAGGTCCGCCACCGCGGTGTGTCCCTTTGCCGCCGCCAGGTGCAGGAGCGTGCCTTCCGGAATCTTCTGGTTCACATCTTCACCGTAGCTGATGAGCAGTTTCATCACCAAGTGATTGCCATGGTAGGCGGCGTAGTAAATCGGCGTTTTACCGGTCCGGTCCTTGCGGTAGGGGTCGGCTTGATAATTGAGCAGCAACTCGGCGATATAGGTTAAATCTTTTTCAGCCGCGACGTGGATCGGGGTTCGGGTGGCCTTGGGTTGACCGTGGACATTGGCGTTTTTTTTCAGGAGCACCTTAACCACCTTGCTGTGGCCCATCCAAACGGCTCCAAACAGGGGCGATCTTCCGGTGGCCGGGTTGACCTCGGCCCCCTTGTCGATCAACAGACCGACCAGCCTGGGATGGTTCTTCAAACAGGCCTGGTAAAGCGGAGTATAGCCCTGCTTGCTTTTGGCATCCACCTGCGCCTTGTTCAGGAGAAGTATAAAAGCCGAATCGTAAGCTCCGGTGAGGATTGTGTAATACAACGGGCTCCGCCCGACAAGGTCCCTGCCGTTCAAATCGGCCCCTTGGTCGATCAGCAAATCGACCACCGGCGCCCGATTTTCGTGGGCGGCGAGATGCAGAGGCATCCGGCCTTTTTTGTCTCGGGCGTT
>SMVT01000029.1 GCA_004357365.1 Nitrospina sp. | reverse complement strand
TTTGGCCAGGCGGGCCACACAACGCCGGGTTTTGAGCGGAACAATCGTGCGCACTCCCAGTTCGGCGGCTTTCCGGACCAGCAGGTCGAAAGCGTTTCCCTTGATCAAAGCCTGCCCCATCGTGATGTCCACGGGCGATTCGGTTTCAAGCGCGGTCCTGGAAAGAATATCGCCGCGAACCGTCCGCCGCTCCACTTCCGTCAAGCGCACCTCGTATTGAAATCCCTCGCCATCGACGACCCCAATGCAATCACCGGGCTTCATGCGGAGCACGGTACGGATATGATTCACGTCGGGACCTTTCAGGGTGACGGTTTTTTCAGAGAAGCCTTCCGGGGCAACAAAAAAACGGCGCATGGCGGTCAGGGTTTTACGGGAAGCGTTAACAATTCGTTCGCGGATCGGATTTCGTAATCGGGCTTCACGTCGGAAGACGACGCTTGGCCGGTGCGATTCAACCAGGCGGCGGGCATTCCCACACTCTGGGCGCCGGCGATATCGGCAGGGATATTGTCCCCGACGAACAGGACCTCCGACGCCTTCAGGTTCAGCCGGTCCAGCGCCAGTTGAAAAATGGAAGGATGCGGTTTGCGGTACGGCACCTCGGAAGAATAAATGGAAAACTCGAAATAAGGATCGAGTCCCATCAACGTCTGCTCATGGTCTTTCATGAATCCGGGATTGGTGGTGTTGGAGACAATCCCCAGGCGCACTCCGGCATCCTTTAATGCCTTCAGAGTCTCTATGATCTCCGGATACACTTTGCGGTGGGAATAAATTTCCGCGTAATAAATTTTCAGCAAATCCTCCATGCGGGCTTTGCCGTCCAGATGGATACCGTTTTGAATCAGCAGAAAATTGAGCACATGATCGAACCGCGCCTCCCGGTGGGTGGGCCGGGAGATTTCGATCATTCCGAAAAACAGGCGGTGGTAGGTGTCATACAGTTTTTGAAAATCGGGAAGCGCGAACCCCTGCTCGCCCAGGTAATCGTACACCCGCTTGAGGGCCGTCTGGTCCTCTTCGTTGACCAGATCGACCAGTGTGTAGGCCCAATCGAATAACACCGCTTTATATTGAAATTTCATTCGATCAAAATTATGTTTTAAAGGACAACATTTGCATTGCACAACCCATAAAAAACCTTAATAAATACAATCATTATTAGCAACTAAATAATATTCGTTGCGCCAAGGCCTTTAAAAGGCTTTACTCAATCAATACCGTCTATTACCCTAAAAAGGTTATGCGATACAAGTATGCCGTATTGGGTGCCGGAAGGCAGGGAGTGGCCGCCGCATACGATCTCGCCCGATTGGGAGATGCAGAAGAGGTGCACCTGTATGACCTCGATCCGGAATCGGCCCTGCAGGGTGCGGAGAGGGTCAATACACTGCTCCAATCTGGGGTGGCCAAGGGCCGGGGTCTGGATGTGCGCGATGCCTCCGCTCTGGTGGCCGCCCTCAAGGGTATCCATTCCACCATCAGCGCCGTTCCCTATGCGTTCAATCTGCCCATTACCGAAGCCGCTATCGCGGCCCGGTCAAATTTGTGCGATTTGGGCGGCCACACCGAAACCGTCCGCCGGCAACTGGCGCTCGGGGACCAAGCCAAAGCGGCCGGAGTCACCCTCACCCCGGATTGTGGCATGGCACCCGGCCTCAACATCAACATGGGCATTCGCGCCATGGATTCCCTGGACGAGCCGGAAAATGTGTTTATCTGGGACGGCGGCCTGCCGCAAAACCCGCAACCGCCTTGGAATTATCAGCTCACCTTTAATTTCAACGGACTCATCAACGAGTATTACGGCGATGCCTGGTTCATCCGCAACGGACAGCCGATTGCCATCCCCTGCCTGACGGAAATTGAAATTCTTAATTTCCCCCAACCGTTGGGCATGATGGAAGCCGCAGTCACTTCCGGCGGACTGTCCACCGCCCCGTGGACGTTTCAGAATCAACTCCGGCGTTTGGAAAATAAAACCCTGCGGTATCCTGGCCACTGGGACCAGTTCAAGGCATTCCAAAACCTGGGCCTGTTTGAGCTGGAGCCGGTAGAAGTCGCAGGACAATCGCTGGTGCCGCGGGACCTCCTCAATGCCCTGCTGGCTCCCAAAATCACGCCGGAACCGCCGGTCTACGACGTCTGCCTGATCCGTACTCAGGCCACCGGCCGCCACAACGGATCACCCGCCTCCTGCATGCTCGATTTTCTGGAAACCTATGATATTGAAACTGGCTTCACCGCCATGGAACAACTCACCGGCTGGCATGCATCGATCATCGCCATCCTGGCGGCACAGGGCAAACTCTCCAAAGGGGCCCTGCCGGTGGAACTGGCGCTGAGAGGCGAACTGTTCGACCAGGAAACCGCGAGGCGCGGGTGGGAAATCAAACGGGAAATGGTTACGAGTCCGGCGGCTTCATAGCCTTACGTAATTCTTTTAGTTCTTCCCCGGAAATGCCCAAAAAATAAAGAATCAATTCCAGGTTGTAGGTACTGATAGAAGCCTGGGCGTGTTGCTGGACGATGGGTTTGGCGTTGAAGGCAATGCCCAGTCCGGCCCGCGCCAGCATGTGGATATCGTTGGCGCCGTCGCCCACCGCCACCACCTGTTGCAGGGAAAATCCTTCCTTTTCAGCCAGGGACACCAGAATTTTTTCCTTGGCCCGGGCGTCGATGATTTCCCCTTCCACCTCACCGGTAACTTTCCCGTCTTGAATCTGCAGTTGGTTGGCGAACCCGTAATCCAGCCGATACTTTTCCTTGAGCCTGGATATGAAAAACTGGAATCCGCCGCTGACGATGGCGATTTTATAATTCAGGTGTTGCAGGATGCGGACCAGCTCCTCCGCCCCCGGAGTGAGCGGCAGGGTTTCGTACAGTTGTTCCATTTGGGATACTGTCAATCCTTTTAAAAGTTTCACTCGCTGTTTGAGAGCGGTGGTGAAGTCGATGTCGCCATGCACGGCCTTTTCGGTAATGGCCGCCAACGGCTCCCCCACTCCGGCCAGCTTGCCCAGCTCGTCGATCACCTCGCATTGCAGGAAGGTCATGTCCGCGTCCAGCACGATCAACCGTTTGTTGCGGTGGAACAGGGTGTCCTCCTGCACCCCGATATCGACGTCGAAGTTTTCCTTGAAATGCAGTAAGGCGGTCAAGATGTCGACATGGGTCATCACCTGCCGGGCGCCGATCACGATTTCCAGCACATGATGGTCTTCATAGTCCAACTGCTCGATGCGGATGATATTGATATCAAGATTGGCCAGGGTCCGGGTCAGTTCCTGGAGGGCCACGGGACCGATCTTCTGTCCCAGCAGGGTGACCACCGACCGGTGTTTGTAAAGCGCTTCCGGCCGCTGCTCCGGGTCCCAGGGATAAGCCACGACTTTCATGCCGGCTGCCACGCCGTACTCTTTCAGGGATTGCTGGAGGTCCTCCAGCGCCTGCGGGTTTTTACTCTCCAGCAGGATAGACAGATTTAATAGCCCGTTGAAAATGAATTGCTTGATGTCGACCACCGGGCATTCGTGGCGCACGATGGCGTCCAGCGCTTCCGCCAGGATGCCCGGCCGGTCCGGCCCGGTGATCAGAATATGGATCTGCAGGATGGGTTGAGGGGAGTCCATGTAATCAGAGCTGGGGATGGTAGCGCCAGCCTTCGCGTTTCTTGCAGGTCCAACCTTCGTTGATCTGAAACGTGGTGAGGCCGTCCAGGGTTTGCGACTCGAACAAGGCTATGACTCCCGGTCCTTCGATGGAATTATGCTTAAGGTGCAGGCGTTTCAGTTTGGGGAGGCATTTCGACTGGGCGAGTTTTTGGAGGCCGGCATCGGTCACCCCGTTTTTATTGAGGTTGAGGTATTGCACGTTGTCCAGAAGTTCGCATTGCGCCAGCTCCGCGACACCCTCATCCCCCAATAGGTTGTCATCCAGGTCCAGCCAGCTCACCTCTTTCATACGGGGAGCCTGCCAGAGGAGGCGGGCTTCTTCCGGAGTCAGGCCGAGGCTGGTCAGCATGGCCTGATTGCCGCGCAGGCGTCCTTCAAAAATAGATTCAACGTCTTCAAATTTTGTTCTCTGCACCATTTTCAATTTTTTATAACTTAAATGGGTGTGCGGATAGAGCAAACATATACCGTCAAGTTAACAACTTTCAAACTCCAACCTGCATATTTTCGGATTTATAGGTTTTAACTTTTATTTTTCCAGCTTTTTTCTTGGCTTGGGCAATAGCATAAGCGGATTGCATTCTGTACCATGCGTCTGGGGTTCCGCCAAAAGCCTTGGCAACTCTAATGGCCATTTCTGGAGAAACAGCGCTTTTTCCGTTGACGATATTATTCAAGTTCTGGCGGGTTACGCCCAAAATCTTTGCCCCTTCTGTAACAGTTAGATTATTTGGCTCCAAACAAGAAATGCGGATTGCTTTTCCTGGGTGCTGTGGTTTTTTCATAGGCATTGTAATAACTCCTTACTTAATCCCTCTTAATGATAGTCGGTCATTTCAACGTCAGAAGCTTTTCCATTTTCAAAGCGGAATATAATCCGCCAATTGGCTCTGACTGTTACGCTCCAAATTCCTTTTTTATCTCCTTTGAGCTGGTGCAAATAAAGGCTATGAACATTTATATCCTCCGGGGTTTCTGCTACATCTAAAAGAGAAAGAATAAATTCTACGCGGTCTAGAAGCTTGGACTGTATTTTCCCCCGCTCTCCTGTTTCGTAGAAGCGTTTAAGCCTTCGATCCTTAAAACCCGTTATCATTCTTTAATTGTAAACCGTAAATTGTCACTTGTCAATACTTGGTTCCCCGCGGGCGTTGCTTTGGCGGGTTGGAAGACTCAAGCTTTATTTATTTCTTTCATTCCGGACATAGACTTCATCGCCCAGATGATTGTCATCCAAGTCCAGCCAGCTGATCTCTTTCATACAGGGAGCCTGCCAGAGGAGGCGGGCTTCTTCCGGAGTCAGGCCGAGGCCGGTCAGCATGGCCTGATTGCCGCGCAGGCGTCCTTTAAAAATGGACTCGACATCAGTAAACTTTTTTTTCTGCACCATTTTCAATTTTAATTTTTCTAAAGGGAGTTTCGGAACGGGCGATTGTATCAATTATCTTTAAATTTTTGGGATAAAACTTTTATTTATGGTGGGGTTTAAGCCGCATCTGAATCAGGGTCACGTTCTCAAAACATTTCGGGCATCGGTAGGGGATGAAGAGGGCCATCGTTATTGAGCAGGTTTAGGTTCCCACTCGCGGGCCAGTTTTTGAGCCTCCGCCACCTGAGTTGGCGTCATTCTTTTCTCAGTATCATTTCGACTGTCAACTGCATAATCATGGTCCTTCCCCTGGGAGCGAGAAGCAGATAAGTTGAACCATTTATGGGCCTGAACATTTTCCTGAGGGACTCCCTCACCATTGAGGTACATAAGCCCAAGCATGGCTTGTGCTTCAGCATCCCCCTGTTCCGCAGCCTTGCGGTACCACTTCGCTGCTTCGGCATAATCCTGCGGAACTCCCTCACCATAGAGGTACATATTCCCGAGGTTGAATTGCGCAGCGGCATCTCCCTGTTCAGCAAGAGGTTTGAATATTTCCAACGCTTTTTTAGTCACCAGCTTTATAGGCTTGGGTTTCACTTGCCCGTTGGGCGTGAGTTTTCATCAGGGTCTCTCACTGTAAGTTGGGAATGGCCCAATTATATCCCTATGGCCTGAGGTGTCAAATATCTCAGGATTTTCAATAGGCTACGGTGCAGAGTGAAGGCGCCTCGCCTTTATCTCCCTTTATGCTGTGGCTGGATCAGCGTCACACTCTCAAAGCATTTCGGGCATCTGTGGGGGATGAAGAGGGCCATAAATTAACTATTTTACGGTTCTTCCTTTTTTTTCTCGTCGAGCGATTCATCTGAAATATCTGAAAGCTTGCCTATAATTTCCCCTCTCTTTTCGGTAAGTAATTTCATCACTGGTGCTCGCGAAGAGGAGCCCAAATCACGTTCTGCTTCTTCGATGGATTTATTGACCGCATCCAAACTTGCGCTCAAGGCTCCTATAGTGGCACTTTTTTTCATAGCCTCTGCTTGGATAGCGAAAATTTTTGTGGATTTTTCTTGGGTGTCCGCAAGTCTAGCCGTTTCTATTCTTTGCATTTTCACTTCTTCCCGCTGGAGACTTAATTCATCTTTTTGCATAAAAATAGCTATAATCACTCCAGCAAAAGCAAGGCCTGAAAATAAAGAATTCAAAACACCAAAAGAGTCACCAAATAAACCATTTTTTGATAAATCGGGAAAAACGAATAGAACCAAATTAAAACATAATACCCATAGAAAGATCACCCAAACAAATAACACCCAACCTATCTTGATATAAATTCCCTCCTTTTCATTTCTCATCGCGGCCATATCGATATCTCCCTTTAATTTATTTGGGTTACTATCCTTCGACTTGCCGAATTTGTCAATCTTTGATAGATTTAGGTCAGTTACACGAAATTTAAAGGAATAAAAAATGTCTTCTGGTAACAAACCCAACCAAATTGAAAGGTTTTGGAAAGGATATATTTCTGGAACCAATCGCGGGAAGATAATCCTATCTATGGAAGGGTCCGAAAAAACTTTGAGTGGCAACGGAATTCTATTTGACCAACAATACGGTCCTTCCACTTTCAGGCTTTCCGGCTCCATTGAGGGTAGATCTGCCAAGATGAACATGGATGAATTTCAAGGTTTTTTTGGAGTTCCTCCTTTAGATGGGGAAGTCAATTTAACCTTTACTACAGACTATAAGTCCGCAGAGGGAAATTGGAAATCTGATATTGGGACTGCGGGCTCTTTGAAGATTGATTTCTTTTCAAATTCACAGTTTAAATGGATGAGAACTTGGTATTGGAATAAACTCCAAATATTTCTTTCTCGAAATCTTAAAATTTTATATGGCTTATTTTACCTAATAATAATTATTATTAGCCTATCAAGGATAATTGAGATTTCCTTTGTTTTACTAATTCTGTTTTTTACTCCGGGCCTCTATATTTTTAGATATGAAATAAGAGGTTTAATTGAGGCCTTAGGATTAAAAAAAATTGCAGGAGCTGAATTTCAGGAAAGGAAGCCCGCTCTTGCGCCAGCGCCGATACTTTACTCTTCTTTAAGTACCGAAATAGATAAATTTATATATTTAGACGGGTTTTTTGTTCCAAAAACTAAATTGCTTTTACTTTGGTTTGGTGACAAGGAATTAGTGACGGTCGAATCGCTTATCAATTATGCCCGACTTATTGGTATCGCAGATAATAATATTTCAAATACAGCGGAGGCTTTAGAAAATACAAATTGCATAGCTTTTAAAGACGAAAAATACAAACTTTCAGATTTTGGGAAAAAATATATTAAAAAAATGACGGCGCGACTTTAAGTGGATGATACAACCGAGGGACCAAATGGTAACGTTGATATTCAAAAATATTATTAAAAAAAACACCATAACCTCAATATTATTCCTCTTGCTGATAGTTCCACATCCCACATATGCTTGGCATGAAATACTTGGACCGGGGGATAAAATTATATTAAAAAAAGACTACCGCCTTGCCCCCGGACGGACAGTAACCATTTGGAGCGGAGAAACTAAGCATGCGCGAAGAAAATGCGATTTATTCGCATCCGGCAATAATAAAAGAACAATAATTATAAAGTCCGGAAAACAGTATGAAATTAAATCAGCAAAGGAATACGGTGTGGGTCGTGAATTTTTACAGGTAAGTGTGGAAAAGGGGGAATTTGGATTTTCGCTAACTTATGATTGCAAACAATGTTACCTCAACACGGTTCCAAAAGACTGTGGTGGTCTTGTTACCATTATCCATCAAAAAGCAGTGGAATTTTGATAGGGCCTCTAATTTAGTCTAACACCTTACCCAAAACCGCTTCCCCCCTAAAAGAAAAAACCCTGCCCGGACCCGGAGCGGGGCAATAAATGGGCAAAAGGCATATTAAAAGCACCACTTCGCGCAGTTTCCAGCGGGTAGGGTTGAGCCCCTCTTGTAAAGAGGGGCTGGGGTGATTCCTCCTTCTGCTTTTACTTCGATAAAGAGTTATGAACCAGAGGAGAAGTTATAATAGAACCCCCCCCCGGCCCCCCTTACAGGGGGGAGGTAGCAATTATTTATCGTCCTTAGGCACATATTTTTTGCCCTTGAGTTCCTTGGGGAGGTAGTCCTGCTCGACGGTGTGGCCGGGGTAATCGTGAGGGTATTTGTAGTCGGTGCCGTAACCGTATTTTTTGGCGTCCTTATAGTGCGCGTCCTTGAGGTGATCGGGGACGGGAAACGACTGGCCTTTTTTTTCGATGTCGCTCAGGGCGGCGTCGATGGCTTTGATGGCGGTATTGTCTTTCGGCGCCCGGGCGATATAGATCACCGCCTGCGCCAGCGGAATCCGCGCTTCCGGCAGGCCGATGCGTTCCACCACATCGAACGCGGCGTTGGCCAGCACCAGCGCCATGGGATCGGCCAACCCGACGTCCTCCGCCGCGGTGACCACCAGCCGGCGGGCGATGAAGCGGGGGTCCTCGCCGCCCGCGATCATTTTGGCCAGCCAGTAGATCGCCGCATCGGCATCCGAGCCGCGCAGGCTTTTCTGGAAAGCCGAGGCGTGATCGTAGTGCTCCGATCCGTCCTTATCGTACAACACGGCGGTGCGCTGGATGATGCCTTCGATCACCGACACGCCGACCGGCGGCGGGTTCTCCGCATTCTGCTCCAGTTGAGACATCGCCGCCGCCTCCAGAACGTTCAACGCCCGCCGGGCATCGCCGTTGGCATGGCTGATGATCAGATCCACCGCGGCTTCATCGAACGCCACCGGCTGGCGGCCGAGACCGTGAACCGTGTCCTTCAAAGCGCGTTCGATGATATGGCGGATATGTTCGGCGATGAGGTATCCCAGACGGAACACCTGGCAGCGGGACCGCAGGGAGGGGATGACTTCAAACGACGGGTTTTCGGTGGTGGAACCGATCAAACGAATCGTTCCGTTCTCGACGTAAGGCAGAAGGGCGTCCTGCTGGGCTTTGTTGAAGCGGTGAATTTCGTCGATGAACAGAATCGTGCGGCGTTTGGACTGCGACCAGTTGCGTTTGGCGCGGTCGATGATTTTCCGGATATCCGCCACCCCGGCATTTACCGCGCTGATCTCATGGAACTCGCTCTGGGTGATGCCGGCCACGATGCGGGCGATCGTGGTTTTGCCGGAGCCCGGCGGTCCCCACAGGATGAAAGACAGTCCGACATCCTTTTCGATCAGCCGCCGGATCGGGCTCTTCTCGCCGAATAAATGCTCGTGCCCCAGCAAATCGTCCCAGGACTCGGGCCGTATGCGGTCGGCCAGGGGCGGTGGCGGTGAGTCGTCGGCTGGATTTTCAAATTCCGGGAACAGTTCCATCATTCCTTTTTTATATCAAAGAACGGCTGAAATCCCAAGGATTCTAAAAATCTCTTGATTTAAGCGTGTGAATGCCCCGGCGCATGGGCTCGATGGCTACAAACAGGGAGAGCACTATGACGAGGGTATAAAAGACCGTGACTTCCCAGCCCAGGAATGCCTCCAGCAGAAATTTCTGTTTGAAATGAAGGTACATGGGGCGCGCCCCCAGCACCACGACCAGTCCCACGTAAATCAAACTGGAGATCATGAACAATATCCCGCCGGTGCCGCCGGAAATTTCCGAAACGTTTTCGTAATCGAACTTGGGGTACATGGCCCCCATGCCGATGGCCATGCCCACCACACCGACGGTGATCAGAAACACGCCGGCCACCGAAACCTTCATGACGTAGGGGTCCACCTCCAGCAGTTGGTTCGAGACGATCACCAGAAACTCGCCCACAACCAGAAGCGGCGGCAAAAACATCAGGTATTTGCCGATCAGAAAACTTCGCATATCCACGGGGGAGGTGTAAATGGTCCACATCTTTTGACCCTCCATGCTGGTGGCGGAAAAAACGAAACGTGCCGCCAGCGCCGCCAGCACGAAACCCACCAGCCCCACATTCAAAACAGAAACAATGTTTTTGAGGATCAGGTTGTCGAGCGGCAGGTTGGTGATATTGAAAATATAAACCACCACCAGAGCGGCCAGGATAAATATCTGCGACCATTGCGAGGGGTCTCGCATGAAGATGAGCATATCCTTGATGAGAAGCGCCCGCTGACCCTGGGACAAGGGCAGTTTCCCGATGAAGCCGGATTGCGCTCCTCTGCTTTTCATCACTTGACCGCGGGGAGCGTTTTTCACCTCCTGAAACGAACGCCACCCTTTAAAATAAATTTTTTGGCTGATCCACAGGAACAGGCCGCCCATCGCCAAAGCCGCGCCGTAAAGATAGGCCAACTGCTCCAGAGCCATGGCGGTTTTGCCGTCGGCCCATCCGGAAATTCCGAGTGTCATCCAGCTGTTGGGCAGAAATCCGAATTCCGGAATCTTCAGGCTTTCCACAAAGGCCATGATCGCTTCGTCGGAAACTTTCTTGTCATAAAACTTTTCCGGCGACAGGAAACGGAAAAACATCACCATCCCCGCCAGAAAGAACAAACCCAAAAAGGAGAGCACCTGGTAGGCTTTGTCGGTCGGAAAATAACGCATCAGAAGCATGATTCCGAAAATGCCCACGAGAGTGGGAGTGATCACAAAAGGTGGAAAACTGGCCAGGAGGTAAACATAGTATCCCGAGTCCACCTGAAAATAGTTTCCGTAGGCGAGGAAAATAGGCAACGCAAAAATCAGCACCACCCAGGAAGCGTTGATCAGGGTCTGCACGAAACGCGTAATGATAATGGAACCTTTCCGCACCGGCTGGGAATGCAGAAAATCCAGGTCGGAGGAAATGTAGTAAATGGACAAGGAAGCGATGATGGCGGAAAACAACACCATCACGAACAGGGTGAGGAAAATAACATTCAGCAACTGAAAGATCAACTCCTCGCCCACCTTGAAGGGCAGTTCGTCCAGGTAACGGATCATCCGGAAGAAAAATGCATAATTCGCGGCGAAGAACAGACTGCCGAGAATCAGGATCAATCCCCACCGGGTCCATTTGTCGGGAGCGGGATGCACACAGTGGTTCTTTAGAAACAACCACCGTATCCGCAGGAGTTTCCAGGTTTCGGTTAACGTGAGCATAGACAAAGGGGCTTTCTGAATGTTCGTCGGGTTCGGGAGCAGTGTTATCCCGTCTATTCAGGATAAAGGGTTTTCGCCCATTGAACACAAATAAAATCCATCCAACGGCGGTCTCCAAAAGCGTTCTTTTTCCGGGAGATATAACCCATGTGCCCGCCGCATTTCGGGTCGAGGAGGCGGACGCGAGGCCCCAGACGCGCATCCTGAAAAACCCGGCGAGGGATGAAGGGGTCGTCCTGCGCGCAGAGAATGGTGGTGGGAATGGCGATCTCCCCTAAAAATTGTTTGGCACTGCAGGCTTCGTAATAGGCTTCCACATGAGGGTAACCGGCAGCGGGAGCGGTATACTCCACGTCAAATTCCCAGATGGTTCGGGCATGATTCGCGGGAAGAAACGCTTCCGGGTGACATTCCGCCATGGCCGCCACCTGCCGGTTCATCAGGTTGAGATAATAATTATTGAACATCCGCGCCCAGGGTCCTTCCGAAATCTGACGGCTGGCCACCTTCAGGTCGATCGGAGGATTCACCGTAAATGCGGCTTCGACATTTTGGGGAATCGCCCGGCCCTCCCCCAGGTATTTCAGAAGAACGTTGCCGGTGAGGGAAAATCCCATGAGCAACAGTTTTCGCGCAGGGTCCCGGTCAACGATATATTCGACCGCACGCGCCAAATCCTCACTGGAGCCGCCGTTCCATAACCGGTCGCATAGCCCGATGCCGGGACCGCTCCCGCGCTGGTTCATCATGAACACGCCAAACCCTTCTGCGAACAGTTTGGAGGCGACCCGGCGCATATAACCGGACTCGCTGCACCCTCCCATGCCGTGGCTCATCAGCACTGCGGGAGCGGAGGCCTCCGGCGCCTCCAGTTCGTACATCAACAGCAGGTTGTTGGGGTCGAGGGGAATCCGGTGCAGTACTCTTCGCGGAAGACCGGGATCGCGGGTAAACCGGGAGCCGATGATGGTCTGGGCAATCGGCCCGCGTATCAGGGGATGGGGATTAAAGGGTGTATCAAGACTGTCCATGACCGTCCATTTTGCCGGAGCCCTTCACGGGGCCCGGGAAAGGGAGTAAAAAGCTCAATTATTGAAATAATTATTCCATTCAGAGTATCTATATAGGGAGCGTTGCAGGGGCGCTTATCCAAATTACTGGAGTGCGGCGGATTTCGCAATAAAAACCGGGACGGAACCCGGTAACATGGGGCCTTGACGGGCCTCGAGCACCCTGATAGATTTGCCCCATGAGTTGCATAACATTATCGTTAACTATGAATACCAATAACCGAAAAAACCAATGGCGTTCCTTGGCCGTTGGATTCTGGACTGTAGCGTGTGTCCTGCTGTGGACGGCGACCGCGCCGGCCGGTCCCAGTCATGAAAACTCCCTGCGCAAAGCCACCGCGCTGAGCCAGGCCGGGAACTGGCAAGCGGCGATTGAGGAATTTCAAAAAGCCCTTAAGGAAAATCCCGGGGACTCCGTTACCCAGGCCAATCTGGGCGTGGCACTCAGCCGTGTGGACCGTCACAGGGAGGCCCTACTGGCGTTTCAGAAAGCGCTGGAGATGGGCTACGACAGCGCCACCTTCCGCTATTTCCGCGGGCTGTCGCTGGCTAAATTGAATCTTCTCGAAGACGCCGCCCGGGAAATCGAAACCGCTCTTAAAAAAGATTCGCGCATGGTGCATGCCGATTACGATCTGGGGTTGATCTATCTGCAACTGGGCCGGGAAGACAAGGCCCGCGAACGGGTCAAAATCCTTTACAAAAGAAACTACAAGCTGGCGAAAAAACTCCACGACCAAATCCCGCTTGATTATAAAATCACTTCGGTCGATCAGGGCGGCGCGTTAAAGGGCCGGGTCAACCTGGTCGGGCGGGTGCCCAAGCCCCGGGTGTTTCATCTGATTCACGCGCCCAACATCGAATACTGCTCCCGCATCTCCGACGGCCAAGGCCACCGCATTCTATACGATTTCACGGTTTCCCAGGCGGGAGGACTCAAGGACACCGTCATCGCCATCCAGGGAATCAAGAAAGGCAAACCGTTTCCGCGCAAAATGCAAACCCTCCGCCTCCACCGCTGTCATGTCAATCAATATGTGATCGGGATCAGGAACGGAGAAAATCTCCTGGTGGAGAATACGGACCCCATCAAGCACGAAATCGCCACCTATGAAATTTACGGGTCGCACCGCAACCAGATCAGCCATAAAAGCGTGTTGCCCCTCCATTCGCAGGTCCGTTCCGCTTTCATCAAACCCGGCGCGCCGGAGTTCATTCTCAAGTGCAACCTGCACCCCTTCCTGCAAACCCGGGGCTACATCATCGACAACCCCTACTTCGCCATCAGCGATACCGAGGGACATTTCAACATCGAAAACATTCCCCCCGGCACCTACGAGGTCACCGCCTGGCATCCTTTCATTCCTATTCAGAAAGGCACCCTCACCATTGAAACGGGAAAAACTGCGCAGTTGGATTTTACGTTCAAGGGGGAAGACGCCCGGCGCAAGCTTTACCAAAACGACACCAAGGGGAATCGCTTCAACACCTGGTTCGACAACAAGAAAACGTTTTATGGCGGCCTCAGGAAAGACGATCCGGTGGAAGTCCTGCAATACTTCGACAACAGCGAGCGCTACATCGGGGATTTAAATCCCTATTAATCTCTCCGCATCTCCAAATTTCTTAACAGGCTTAGAAAACGTCTACCGGCTGGCTTTAAGAACGAGGGTTTTCAGGTGGTGGAGACGTTGCGCTTTCTGGGCGGCGGCGCGGGCATTCTCCGCGGTCTGGTAATCTCCCAAAAAGACCCGGTACCAATGGCCCTTGGTTTTGGACACCTCGACACTCATCACAAAAGCGGAATACCCTTTCCGCTTAAGCGTGGATTCCAAAGCGCGGGCTTGCGTTAATTTTCGGAAGGAACTGACCTGCACCAGATACGGCTTGCGCGATTGAGCGGATGGCACGGCCCGCTTGGCGGAACCAGAGGGAACCACGGGAGTCATCAACCGCTTGGCGGGACCGGTTGAAGCGGTGGGAGGGGTCACCCTCTTCTCTGGCTTTTCCTTCATCAGGTCGTCCAGCTTCCTGATGATATCGTCATAGGTGTCACTCGACTTGCTGGAACCGCCATCCGGTTCCTTGTAGGACGCCAGAAGGATGCGCGGCTGGTCGATAACCTTTTCCACCTCGTCCACCCAGGAATGAACGGTTTTCTTCATGACTTTGATTTTCCCGTCCAAGTCCACATAGCGTTCCAGATCCACGGCCACCAGAGTTTCGAAAAAGGTGTAGTCGTATTGCTTCACTGGAGCCGGAACCACGTCTTTGATTTTTCTAAAAAAAGATCGGGGTTTGAAGGCGCGGTCCTTCTGCACCATCTGGACGGGTTCCCCGGATTCGTCCTCTAAAAACGAGAACAAATTATTCTGGCCGGCGTGGTACATGCCCCACCCTGCCAGGCCCAACAATCCCAGAAACACCAATTTTTTCAGAAATCCCATTGCCCTACCCCTGCCATGAAAAACGTAAATAACTCCCGGGAACTACCGGAGGAAAATTGATATTCAAATTATACCAATTTATTCAATAGTTTACAGTATTATTTTTGTGGGGTCAAGGGACCCGAAAAAGCCGGGCGAGGGCGGGCGGGATTCACATCTTCTCGGGGACCGAAACCCCAAGGATCGAAAGGCCACTGGCGATCACGTTCCGCAGGCAATCCAAAAGCAACAACCGCGCCAGGGTCCTCTCCCGGTCCTCGGTGACGATGCGGTGCTGTTTGTAATAGCTATGGAAGATGGCGACCAGCTCATGCAGGTAAAAGGCGATGCGGTGGACTTCCAGCGTCAGGGCGCTTTTCTCGATGCACTCCCGGTAGGCCAGAATCTTTTTGATCAGGGCAAACTCTTCGGCTTCCTTCAACTGCGAGAGATCGGTGGTGTCCAGCTCCGGAAAGGGAACCTTCTGTTTCTCGGCGGTGCGGAACACACTGCAGATCCGGGCATGGGCGTATTGAATATAATAGACGGGGTTTTCAGGCGACTCCTTCTTGGCGAGATCCAGGTCGAAGTCGAGGTGGCTGTCGGCACTTCGCATCAGGAAAAAGAAACGGGTGGCATCGACCCCCACCTCCGCCACCACATCGGACAGGGTTTCAAACTCCCCCGAGCGGGTGGACATGGAAACCTTCTTCCCGCCCCGTTTCAGGGCCACGAACTGCACCAGCAGGATCTTGAACACCTCCTCGCCATACCCCATGGCTTTCAGCACCGACTGCATACGCGGCACATAGCCGTGATGGTCCGCCCCCCACAAATCCAGAATGAGATCGTACCCGCGGTCCACCTTGTTCTTGTGATATGCGATGTCGGAACAGAAATAAGTTCGTTCGCCGCCCTGCTTGATGATGACCCGGTCGGCGGCGTCCTGGGATTCCGAAATTTTGACCCAGGTGGCGCCGTCTTTTTCATAAACGAAACCCTTGTCCCGGAGCCAGTTGATGGCGCGGTTCACCGAATCGTCCTCATCCAGACTGGCCTCGCTGAACCAGCGGTCGAATTCCACACGGAATTCCTTCAGGTCATTGCGGATGCCCTCGAGAATCGAGTCCTTCGAAAATTGCCGGAAAAAAGTCAGCGCGTCCTCATCGGGTTTGTCGAGGTGACGGGTTCCGTCCTTGTCGATAACCTGCTGCGCGATGTCGCGGATGTAGTCCCCCTTATACCCATCGTCGGGAAACGTCACCTTATGGCCCGCCAGTTCCTTGTAACGGAGCCAGGTCGAACGTCCCAGCATGTTCATCTGGTTGCCGACGTCGTTGATGTAATACTCGGTGGACACATCGTACCCGGCCATGTTCAGGAGACAGGACAGGGCGTGCCCCACCGCCGCGCCGCGGCCATGGCCGACGTGCAGGGGGCCGGTCGGGTTGGCGCTGACAAATTCAACGAGCACCTTTTTATTTTGGCCGACGTCGGACCGGCCGAAATCCCGTCCCTGCTCGACGACTTCCCGCAACCGCTTCCGGAAAAAGTCGGCGGACATTTTGATATTGATAAACCCCGGCCCTGCCACCTGCGCCGAATCGATCGCATCGTTCCCGTCTTTTAAAAACCCGCAAATCACCTCGGCGATCACTTTCGGGTTTTTCTTTTCCGAACGCGCCAACTGCATGGCCAGGGTGGTGGCGAAATCTCCCAGGGTTTCATCCTTGGGCTCTTCGATGATGATATCGGGCGTCTCCGCCAGATTCAGGTCACCCTTTGCCCGGGCCCGGTCCAGGGCGTCCGAGATCAATTGTTTTACCGTTTCCTTCATGGGTCTCGTCACCAGGACAAAGGTTCGATTTCAGTTTTCAGACAAATGGTAAAACCGCTGAGGGGATGAGAATAAAGAAATAAAAAGAAAGGATTATTTGGATTGTTCGCGGATGGTTTCGACTTCAGCTTCCATCTCCTTTTCCAACCGTTCTTTTCCTTCCGCGAATTCCTGTTTCAATGTTTCAGATTCCGAGTGCAACAGCTCCGGCGGGGTCTGCTCCTCCAGGTGTTTCAGTTTGTACTGAAGGGTGACATCCTTG
>SMVT01000028.1 GCA_004357365.1 Nitrospina sp. | reverse complement strand
CTTATTATGTGTTCTGATCGCTTGCCCTCGCCAAACTGTATCTGCAGACCCACCGTCCCGGCCGGGCGGTGACGGTTTTGGAAAAGGTCGGCTTGTGGTTGCCGCAGGACGCGGATGCCGCACGCTTGATGAATGCGGCCCGCAAGCAAATGAACCGTTGACCGGTGAACGATGGTCCGCCGGTAAAGAAACTTTGATACACGTTGCGGTTGTCTGTATACTCGTGTCGCCGGTTTTGACTAGAACTTTGAAACGAAAGTCCGTATGCCTCTAATAATAAGAGTTGTTTGGGTCCTGTGCTGCATTGGCATCTTTTTTGGGTTCGTTTATTTTTCCATGATGAATCAAAAGCAGATGAACCAGGAGCAAAACCAGCAGGCCGCTGAACAATCCCAACAGCGCGCCGAAGAAAAGAAAAAACGTCAGGAGACCAAGGCCCAATTCGCGGAAATGATGGGACAAGTCCAGGAATTAAACGCCCTGGGAAAGTACGCAGAGGCGGCCAAGCTGGCCTCCCAGGCGGTGGCCCTGGAGCCCATGAACGCAAGGGCCTATACTTGGTGGGGTTTGTCCCTGGTCAAGTCGGGCAAAACTCCGGAAGCCCTCGAAAAGTTCGACCAATCCTCGCGGCTGGACCCCAATCAAACCAAAAACTATTATTACTGGGGGCTGGCTCTGTTGCTGGACAAACATTCCGAACAGGCCATCGACAAGTTTGAAAATGCCCTGTTACTCGACCCGGAAAACAGCAAGGCCTACGCTTCCTGGGGCGTGGCGTTAAACCATCTCGGAAAATATGATGAAGCCATAAAAAAACTTGAGGAGGCCCTGGCGCAGAATTCTTACAATCAGCAGGCCTATGGCGTTCTGGTAGACGCTCACTTCCATAGGGGCCAATATCAACAAGCCTGGGAGGTCGCGGCCCGGGCCCGCAAGAACAAAATCACCATTGCCCAGGCCTCTCTCAAACGGTTATCCGATGCCAGCCCGGAGCCCCGTTGATTGCCATCCCCAAACCCATCTGCTAGACTGATTGGACGTATTTATAAGCGACACTTCTAATGGCCTATGATCTTTGAAACCACAGCCTGCCCGGGAAAACCTCTCATGAAAAAGGCAAGGTGTTTGTTAGGGTTTGGCTGGGTGCTGGGTCTGCTGGTCTTTCCCGCATCGTCGTTGGCCACGTACTTTCCCGGCCCCCAGGATTTTTTTTTCACCGTTCCCTTGGATTCCCTGGAAACCCCTGAATCCGTCGATTTATCCCGCAACCACCACTTGGTTCAAACCGACCCGTCCACCGGAGACCTGTTGCCCTCGGAATTGAACTGGGCAAGTGTGGATGACCTTCCGGATGCCTCCAATTCCGGCGGTTCGAAACTGGATCCCTTTTCAGACGATGTTATCGAAGAGGATCCTTTCGGCGATCATTCGGTAAGTGATGCGGATTTTGAGGAAGATCCGTTCGCGGCGGAGGAAAATGATATTCCTCCCATGTCCGATCCTTTCGAGCGGTGGTACAACCGGCCGGTGTTTGTGTTCAACGATTATTTTTATGAGTATCTTATGCGGCCGGTTGCCGAAACCTACCGGTTTATAATTCCGGAAGATTTACGGTTGCTCATTCGCAATATGTTTCGCAATATCCTTTTTCCCCAAAGGCTGGTCAGCAGTTTGTTTCAGGGAGACTTTGAAAAAACCGGCCGGGTGCTCAGCCGGACATTGATCAATACCACCTTGGGCATTGGCGGCTTGTTCGAGGTGGCCAATCCGCAATTCGGCATCAAACCGGTGGATGAGGATTTCGGACAGGCGATGGGAAAATGGGGGATTCCCTCCGGACCTTATATCGTGCTCCCCATTCTGGGCCCGTCCACAGCCCGGGATGCGGTTGGTAAGACAGTGGACGCCGTCCTGAATCCCTTGTTCTGGGTGGTGCCGGACTTCATCACCGGGGCGAGCATCACTGGTGGCCAGATGGTCAACGAAGTTTCTTTTTATATTGAAGATATCCAAGCCTTTAAAGATGGGGCGATCGATCCCTATATCAGCTTCCGGGAATTTTATCACCAGAGCCGCGAAAAATTGATCGACGATTAACTTCCGCCACCCATAGCCGTTCACTTCTTGAATTAAACCTTTATTCATTCCCCCATATTCGGTATGCTTTGGGAACCCATCTCTTAAGCAAAACTTCAATTAAAGGTTCCGCATTCAAATGGCATCGACCGAACACCGTAACCGGCTGTCCCAGGAAACCAGCCCCTATCTGCTGCAGCACGCCCACCAACCGGTGGACTGGTATCCATGGGGACCGGAGGCTCTGGATAAGGCCCGGCGGGAGGACAAGCCCATTTTCCTGAGCATCGGGTATGCCGCATGCCACTGGTGCCATGTCATGTCCCGCGAATGTTTCGACAACGCTGACCTTGCCCGTTTGATGAACGAAGGATTCGTGAATATCAAAGTCGACCGGGAGGAGCGGCCGGAAATCGATGCTATTTACATGAACGCCCTGGTCGTCATGAACGGGCAGGGGGGATGGCCGTTGAACCTGTTTTTGACGCCGTATCAGGAGCCCTATATGGGGGGTACGTATTTTCCTCCGGTTCCCGGCAACCACCAGCCGGGATTCGGCGAAGTGCTGCGGCAGGCTGGGGAGCAGTACCGAAACCAGAAAGAGCAGGTCAAGAACCGGTCCCAGGGCATTCTCCGGAAAATCAATCCACCCCCTTCTCCCAAAACCTCTCAGGATACTTCCGCCCGCACCCTGATCGACGCCGCGGCGCGACAACTGACCGAAAGGTTTGACGAGGCTCATGGCGGTTTCGGAGCGGGTATGAAATTCCCGGAACCCATGCTGTACTCCCTGCTTCTGCGCCACTGGGTGCGTACGGAAAACAACGACGTGCTGATGATGGTCGACAAGAGCCTCACCCACATGGCCGAGGGTGGCATGTACGATCAGTTGGGCGGCGGGTTCCACCGTTATTCGACCGACCGGGAATGGCGGGTGCCGCACTTTGAAAAAATGCTATGCGACAATGCCTTAATGGCCCGGCTGTATCTGGACGCGTATCAGGCCACTCGGCAGGATATTTACCGGGCGATCCCGGAAGATATCTTTGATTATGTGGCGCGGGAGATGACCTCGCCGGAGGGCGGGTTTTATACCAGCCAGGATGCCGACACCGATGGCCGAGAAGGGACCTTTTTCACTTGGGAGTTGAAGGAAATCCTGGACCTTTTGGGTCCGCGCCACGCCAAGGTGTTCGCCCGTGCTTATGGGGCGACGCCTGCCGGAAATTTTGAGCGGCGCAACGTTCTTCGGGTCGCGGGCCCTCTGGAAAGAATCGCCGACAGCGAAGGCATGCCCATTTTTGAAGTCGGCCACATCATCAAAAACGGCAAACAGGCCTTGCTTGATGCGCGCAACAAAAGACCCCGGCCGCACCGCGATGAAAAAATTCTGGCGGGGTGGAACGGGTTGATGATATCCGCCCTGGCCCGGGGGTTTGTCGTGCTTCGGCAGGAACGGTTTCTCCAAAGCGCGGCCACCGCCGCCGACTTCATCTGGGATCACCTGTGGCAGGACGGCGCCCTTTTGCGCGTGTTCAAGGACGGGCGGGCCCGGTTCAAGGGATGCCTGGAAGATTATGCCTGTGTGCTGGAAGGGCTGGTGGCTCTGTTTGAGGCGTCGTTTGAGTTCCAATGGCTGGATCGGGCTCAAGAGCTTGCCGAATCCATGATCGCACGGTTCTGGGATGAAACCGACGGCGGATTTTACATGACCGGCAACGATCATGAAACCCTGGTGGCGCGTCTTAAAAATCCCATGGACGACGCCCTGCCCTCCGCCAATGCAGTGGCCGCCCGGGCGTTGTTGCGGTTGGGAGGCTTGACCGGAAACCAAATATTTGAGGAGAAAGGCCGGAAGACCGTGCAGGCGTTTCAGGGCGCCATGGAACAAAGTCCCGCCGCCTTTACCGGTTTGCTGGCTGTCATGGATGAGTGGGAGGGGCCACCGGTGGAGGTGGTCTTGTCCGGACCGGAGCAGGATAAGGACTATCAGAAAATGCTGGAGACCCTGCACCGCGATTACCGTCCCCATCTGAGACTCGTGGTGCATCGTGGAGAAGAGACGGCACGCCGGATTCCCTGGGCCGGAGGACGGGGTCCGGTTTCCGGAAAGCCCACCGCTTACGTCTGCAAGCAGGGAACCTGCCATCCTCCCGTCCATTCGGAACAGGCGCTCTTCAATTTACTGGGGCGCCCGCCTGAAATTCGCCTGAATATTTTTGATGAAGAGAAAAAAATAAAGGACATGCAGTCGCAGGAACAAACCAACTTCCTGAACGCCATGTCCGGTATTTTTAAATACTCCGGCCTCGGAAAGAAATAATCCTTCCCGGAATTAAAATCCCACCCGGATATCGATGAAATCCAATATCACGTGGCTGTGTACGTCAATTAGAAGCACCTGGTCGTTATGCAAAATGAATTGTGTACCGCGTGGTGGGGGAGGCAATTGCCTTGCCAGTCTGTGCGGCAGGGCGTGCATGGCGATTCCTGGAGGAAGGGCATCGTGTTTAGCCAGTCCGGGAGGCCGATGGCCACGCCTTTCCCATTTGCGCTTCATTTTGTGTTTCTTCCAGTGAGGTTGCGGGTTGTGCCGGTAATAATCCCGAACCGCGTGCCGGTGATGATCGGTAAATACGAATATGACCGGCGCCGGAACGCTGATTCCAACACCTACCAGGGGTTGAATCACAACGCCACGCCCGTGTCCGCGGCCATGGACGACACAACCGGAAACAAACACCGCAGTTACGAACAGGGCCGCCCAATAGGGAGCGCTCGCAATCAGCGGGTGATCGGGTTTTGCCGGCAATGAATGTCCACCATCCGTCCTACTGGATTTTTTGGAAAGCATGATTGAGTTCTCCTGAGATCAATCGTCAATGACGATCATGGGGGAAATGGAAATCCCCACGTGGGGTTTTATTTTAATATGGCCTTTTTTATAGTGTCCCTGTCCGTGTTTATAGCCATGTCCTTTATAG
>SMVT01000027.1 GCA_004357365.1 Nitrospina sp. | reverse complement strand
TAATGAATACATTTTCCCCGGGATGCGGGAGGAGCTTCTGGAAGGAGAGGAGGTTCTGGTGAAGATCGAGCGGGTGCTGTTTTTTGGGCTAATGGGGCTGGGGTTGTTGACCGATATCGTCCAGATCCGGATTGACCGGGACAAAGCGTTTTTATTTTTATTCAGCTCATTGATCCTGGGCGGGCTGTGCAACCTGCTCGCCATGGGACAGATAAAACTGATGCATCTGTTTGGAGGGTAGAGGAAGGAGGATAGGGCGGCAGGACGCGCCGATATTGACTCCCCCTAAGGGGCATGCTAATTTACGTTACATACAGCGCAAGATAAAATGGTGGGCCGTTAGCTCAACTGGTAGAGCAACTGACTCTTAATCAGTAGGTCCACGGTTCGATCCCGTGACGGCCCACCAAAAAATACAAGGGCTTATAGGTTTTATCTACAAGCCCTTTTTACTTTAATAAGGTAATAATAAGATTTGAGTGAGAAAATATTTATAGTTTAAGAAACCTGCGCATTTGAGTTCTCGTCCTCCGGCTCCGCTCCGGAGGTCATCAAACCCAGGGCTGAAACTCTAACTTAGAAAGTGGTACAACTTACAGGGGCAGGTCTAGATCAGAAATTTACAAAAACTTACCCCTTACCAACCTAGCCACAAAGCCCTCTCCCTTACTATCACTTATCCTATTGATATTTAAAGCTGATTAGTTATCCTAATTATATCCCATAAAAGGTACGACGGCCGCCATTCGAGGGCGGGTTGAGGCGCTATTTGGCGGGGCCGGCAATGCCCGGACGGTGATCAAAAAAGCTCCAACAAGCGGGGCTTGACCCCTTTTTTCGGTAAGACAGGCCATTGAATTTTTCTTTTTCAAAAAATAAGAACGGATTCCAGCTGGATAATCAAGCGGGCTTCCCGCGGTGGGTGGTTTATCTGACCCTCATTATTTCGGTCGGTCCATTATTCCTGATCCTGCTTGGATTCGAATTCGGAGGAACCACTTCCCCGGATGGGAGGCCGGGGGATTCCAGAATGTGGGTCACTCATGCTCTACTGGAGTGGAGTTCTTTCGGCGTGGCCGCTTTTGCCGCTCTGCTGGCTTTTATTCATTGCGCCATGAAACGGGATATGGTTTCACCCGTTATCGGCGTCACATTGCTGTTTGCGGGATGTTCGGATGCGTTTCAAGCCTTTGCGGTGGATCACCTGGCCGAATGGATCACCGATATCCAAACCTATATTCCGTTTACTTGGGCGGTTTCCAGATTCCTGAGCGCGTTGATTTTAATTGCGGGAGTGGGGTTCTTATTATCAACCCGTGATCAAAATTATCACAAGGCCCTCTCCGCTGTGGTCATCACCTCTCTGGTGCTGGCTTTTCTGGCTTACGGTACCATTTATATCACCACGATCACCCATGCGGTTCCCCAAACCCTTTTCCCGGAATCGTTCCTCACGCGGCCTTGGGATTTTGGTCCTCTGGCTTTATATGTGATTGCCGGGGCATTTCTGTTTCCACGATTTCACAGGGAGGAACGGAATTATATATCACACTCTCTTATGATCGGTGTCATTCCTCACGCGGCGGCTCAGTTGTATATGGGCTTCGGCTCTCAAATTTTATTCGACCCTTATTTCCAAGCCGCGCATTTTATCAAGATCCTCGCCTATCTTCTGCCCTTATCGGGCCTGGTGATTGAAATTCTGAAAACGTACCAGCACGAAAGGATGATCGTTGAAAGTTTCGGGACGATTCAAAAAGAACTGAGGAAACTGGACGGCCATAACAAGCTGGTTCTTGACTCCGTGGGCGACGGTGTGGTTGGCTTCGATGCCGAAGGAACCACCACTTCGATCAACCCTTCGGCGCAACTGATTCTCGGGTATACCGAGGAGGAGTTTATCGGCAAGCCTGCCCATGAATTGATATTTCCTCCCAACCTTGAAGGGGAAAAACTTATCAATGCGTCTATTAAAGATGGGAAGGTGTACAAGGAAACCGACGGCGTGTTCCGGCGCAAGAGCGGCACCACGTTCCGAGTGGAATATGTGACCACCCCGATTCTGGAGGATGGGCAGACCCTGGGAGCCATCATCACCTTCATGGAAAGTACGGAGCGGCGGCTGATCGAAGGTTATTTTTATAAAGCCCTTCAGGAGATTTCCAAGGCCCGGGAGGAGGCGGACAACTTAAGAGAAGCAGCCGAATCAGCAAACAAATCCAAAAGCATCTTTCTTTCAGTCATGAGTCATGAGATTCGCACTCCCTTGAGCGTCATTCTGGGATATGCGCAGATCCTGCAAAGGGATCATTCACTGGATATGAAACACCGGGATGCGGTCCGGAAGATCGAAACCAGCGGGAATCATCTTCTCGAGCTGATCAACGACCTTCTCGATATCTCCAAAATCGAAACCGGTGAGGTGGAATTGACATTAAGTGATTTTGACCTGCACAGCCTGCTCCTGGGGCTGGGGGACATGTCCCGGAATCAATGCGAGGCCAAAAACCTTCGGTTTCATTTAAAAGGGGTGGGCCAAAGCCCCATTTATGTTTATGGCGACGAACGCAAAGTGCGCCAGATTCTGGTTAATCTGTTGGGAAATGCGGTTAAATTCACCGACCAGGGAGAGGTGACTTTGACCCTGGAAAACCAACCGGACAACAAATTCAGGTTTACCGTCAGCGACACCGGCAACGGCATCCGCTCCGAGGATCAGGTCAATATCTTCGAGCTGTTCAAACAGGGAGAGGAAGGGTTCAATAAGGGGGGAACTGGATTGGGCCTGGCGATTTCCTGGGAGTTGTCCGAGCTGATGGAGGGAGAACTCTCTCTTGAATCGGAAGTCGGGCAGGGCTCCAGCTTTTCCCTGACCCTGGAGCTCGCACCCGCTTCTCCGGTTCCATCGCGATCCCAAAGAAGCCGGCAGGTGAAGGAACTGTCCAGAAAATTCGATTTGAGAGTTTTGGTGGTGGATGATGCGAAAGAAAACCGCGAGATGTTAACCGAGATCCTCCAGGATATTGGGGCCGAGGTCTTTGCCGCGGGAAGCGGGAAAAAAGCACTTGAGCAGCTCAAGGAATTCATGCCGGATATTATTTTTATGGACATGCGCATGCCGGTCATGAGCGGGGAGGAAACCACTCAAAAGATTATCGGGCACTATGGATCGGGACGGTTCAAAATCGTGGGTGTGACCGCTGCCACATCCGCAAATGATCAGAATAAAATGATCACGGCCGGATGCAAAAGGGTGATCAGCAAACCGTATCGGGTGGAGCAGATTTTCAAGTGCATTCAGGAACTGCTGGGCGTGGAATATGAATATCAAGAGGTCCCGGACAACCAGCAGGAAGATCAGGAAGATGCGGAGAAGCCGCCTTCGAAATCAAAGGAACTGCCCGACATGTGCATTCCCGCCAAATTATTCCTGGAATTTAAAGAGGGGATTGATCAAAACGATATTCCCGAATTGGAGAAACTTCTCGAGACACTGCGCACTTTGGGTGATGAGGGCAAGCTGGTGGAAAGTCATCTGTGGCCGTTGCTCAAAAAAGGCAATTTTGCCGGGATGCTGGACTTTCTGGAGAATATTCCGGTCGTCGGTGTATTGCACGATTAATGCGGAGCCTGCATCGAGCTTGGATGGGCTGGAACTTTTAAACAGCGGTCAGCGTTCCCAGAATAGCTTGAGAATATTTTCATCTTCCAGTGCCGAAATTACCATGACCAGCCACGCGGTCCCCGCCACTGAGGGATTTTGGGAAAATTGAAATCGAAGTGATTCCGTGGCATACGGCAAACCTCCATCCGGATCCTGCAAGCTCAGAACCGACTCCAGTATCTCTACCGCTTTCCGGTTGTTTCCCATTTTTATATAAGCCATGGCCACCCCCAGGGAACCCTCCGGCCATATCAAAGGCAAATCGTTCCAATTCTTTTTCGGATCGTCCTGGAAAAAGAGGGAGTTGACGTAGTGTCCTTCATAAAGGAGCAGATTGATATAAGGTTTATAACCTCCGCCCCTTTCGGATCGGACAAAATAATTGGAAGCGGTTTTCAAGGATGCTTCGGCCAGGGATTGTTGTCCGACCGCCTGGAGAAACATCGCTCCCCACGAGGCGCAGTCGAGCGCCTGAACCGGGTCGGCTCCATCGAGACGCTGGCCTCTATTGAATTGACGCAGGGTTTCGTTCCAGGCCCGCTCAAGAATCGACTGCTTCAAAAGAGTGGCGGCGGACTGGTATTTCCTGTCGCCCGAGATCCGGGCCAGATCTCTCAGAAAAAAGAAAATATCAAAATTGTGCTCGATACTCACCCACGGGACCGGTCCGGGAATAAAATATTCTTCTATACCTTTTTGCTCTTCACTCCACCGGTAGGAATAACGGCCTTCTCCTCCGGTAAACAAACCATAGCGGGGGTCCTTGGGATCTTTCACTTGCCGCACGAGAATTCGGTCAGCGATGGACCGGGCGATTTTCAGATGATTCATCGCCTGGTTATCCTGCGCAAGCAACTTCGGGTTTTCGACCAGACGGGTTTTGAGATGATAGACGATGGCGTAACCCAACCAGGCCGAGGCCCCGCTGCGGACAATCGCTCCGGTATGATCGTCTTTATTCGGCCAGGAATTGTGCGTATTGAAGGTGAACCAGAGGTCGTTGTCCGGAGACAGAATTCGCGAGGCCGCCTCAATGATCCGCTCGGCCGGGCCCAGCTCTCCCGCCATAGAAAACGCGATAATGGCCAGCGCATTATCGTAAAGCGAGGCTTTGCTGAAAACATACGGATACGCTTCTGAATCTTTTGGAACCCGGTAGCTGACCAAAAGATGCCTCCGGTCCTGAGCCGGCTCTTCGACAATGGCGTTGGGGGTAACCTGAGATTTGAGCCAGGCGAGCGCCTTTTCCTTGTAGGGAGTCCATTTCGTTCGGACGCGTTTTGTGTCCGGATCCACCTGGGGCAAAATGGGTACAAAGACTTCGGCAACTTCTTTCTTATCGAGGTCCAGTTTCAGATCGGAGAGTTGCCGGATAAAATCGAGCGCGGCCTGCTCGGCATGCTCCAGGGAAGTATCGATCTTGACGGACAGGCGGAACATGACCAGACCGTCCATGATATTGCGGCGGGAATCGGGCCACAAGTACCAATATAGGATCAGATGCCGGAATTCCCCCTTTTTCGCAATGGCATAACGGACCTGAAAGGTCTCCTTCCTCAAGGATATGGATTTATACCGCCGCTCTTCAATCTTCCAGCCGTCTCCGATATAACAGACCTCGGGCGTATGAAATTGACTCTCGTTGGTGCCGTGCACCGCTACCAGATAAATTCCAGCGCCTGATTTTTCATCTTCATAGTACCGCTGGTAGAGGATGTTGGGATCATCTGATTGAACCATCCACCCTTTCCAATCTCCAAGATGCCAGGGGAGATTTTCCAGGTTGGGCTTGTAGAGGTAATTGGTGTTGGAGACAAACTTGCCTTCGTGCGAGGTGGAAAAGTAATGAGACGTATCCGAAGTGAACTTGTAAACCCGGGAAGAGGAGTGGGCATCCCGCACTGGGGTCACATCCGGGTCGTCGGCTGAAGACCACGCGAAGCCGAGTGCGGCAAAAACGCAACACAACCACAATCCAGGTGCACGAGCTCCTTTCCAGTCAGGCCCGCTTTGCATTCGGTGATTTAAATCCATAGATAATCAAGTACCCTAAGAGGAGAAGGAAGGTGATGGTCGATGTAAAAAACAGAATATTGCCACGGTCATGCCAGAAATCAGCGGCGGTGGCCTCTCCATAATAATATCCCACCAGAAACAGCGTCACAATGCGCAACAGGTTGCCCAGCATCGCTACCGGGATAATGAGCAGGTACAGAACAATCTTTTTTCGCGGGGTCGTTTTCGAAAAGTAGACCACCGGAATCATCAGGGTCAACAAGGCGATCAACGACTGAATGCCGCTCGAAGGTTCGGCAATTAAAAAAGTAGCGTTCGGGAGATGGATCAGGGCGCCCTCCGCGACGATCTCATATCCGAAAATCTGCAGAATACCGGTTGAGAGGCCGGCCATGGCAAATTGAAGAAACGCCGTCAGCTCCGGCAGAAAAGGGATCGGAATCGCTAGTATCGGGAACAACAGCGGAAAGCGGAGGCTGTGAGCGGGCACGCGATTTTCGAACAGATACGCAACGGACAGTAGAAGGAAAAATACAGGAACCGTTATCAGGTAATTGAGGCCGATCGCCCAACCGATGAGGTAAACAACAACCCCCGCCGCCAGATAATAAATCCATTGCCGGGTTTTGTCCTCCGTCGGTTTTGAATTGACGATCTTGTACCCAGCGAGCGCCGCCGAAGCCAGGGCCACGATGAAGCCATGTTTGTAGTAGGGGTTCACCATCCATGACTCGATCAACCAACGCATCGGCTGGAAATAGGCAAACCCGCCACCCACCAGCAGAATCAGAGCTAAAGCAGCCTTCATACTTCCGAGGATTGCTTATTGCTTCGATTTCGGGTCAGATAGATAATCCCTCCGGATATCAGGATAAAGGCGATTCCACCGGCGACCATATATTGGATGGGAAGTTCAGCAACCGTTGGAGGAGTGCCACATTTTGCAGGATTTCCTTTGCACCCTCCCCCTGGCGCATGCGAAGGCTTATGAACTGCCTTGGCGACCGACACGGTACCATTCGGACCCAAATCCCACGGCACTACAAAACCGGTTCCATAGATGGCCACCGCGAACAGAGCCACCCAACTATATTTGAATAAACGCTTCATG
>SMVT01000026.1 GCA_004357365.1 Nitrospina sp. | reverse complement strand
TGGCGCTATTCGACAAAAAGGTGCTGATCGTCGAGAAGCACGTCGAAGTCGGCGGCCTCAATTCGTTTTATATCCGCAAGCACCGGACGTTCGACGTCGGCCTGCACGCGATGACCAATTACACGCCGAGGGGTGTACGCAGCTCTCCGTTGGCCAAGCTTCTCAGGCAGTTGCGGTTCAAGCATGACGATTTCCGCCTGTGCCCGCAGGAGGTCTCCGGGATCCGCTTCCCCGAAAAGGCGCTCAGGTTCAGCAACGAGTTCGGGCTGTTCGAGCAGGAGGTGGCGGAGCAGTTTCCTTCCCAGGTGGACGGATTTCAGAAACTGCTCGCCCGCATCCGCGAATTCAACGAGCTCGACCTCAACGACAATCAACGTATTCCCTCGCGCCAGGTAGTGGAGAGTTGCCTGTCCGATCCCATGCTGATCGACATGCTGTACTGCCCGCTCATGTATTACGGTAGCGCGTCGGAGGGGGACATGGATTTCTACCAGTTCGTGATCATGTTCAAGAGCATCTTTATGGAGGGCTTCGCCAAACCCGTGGGGGGCATGCCCTATATCCTGAATCTGCTGGTCGAAAAGTACCGCAATCTCGGCGGGGAACTCCGCATGGGCGCCGGGGTGGAAGCCATCGAGCACACCCGCGGCATCCTGCGGTCGGTCCATCTGGAAAACGGCGAAACGCTGACGGCGGACAAGGTGATCTCCTCCGCCGGATATGTCGAGACCCTGCGCCTGTGCCGGCCCCGGTTGGTGGAAGAATCGGGCCTGGAAATCGGCCGCATGTCGTTCATGGAGTCGTTGTTCGTAATGGACTGTTTGCCGAAGGAGGTGGGCTATGACTCCAGTATCGTGTTTTACAGCACCGAGCCGCGTTTCCGGTACCGGGTGCCGGAGGGGCTGACCGACGTCACCAGCGGTGTGTTGTGCTGTCCCAACAATTTTCAGTACCCGGAACCCGCGTCCGAGGGCATGATCCGCATCACCAACCAGGCTAATTTCAGCCTGTGGGATGGCCTGGCGCGCTCCGATTACCGCGCCGCCAAACGGGAATACCGGGACCGGGGGGTGAATGCGTTGTTGACATATTTCCCCGATTTCCGCGATCATGTTATATATGTCGATTCATTCACACCCAAGACCATTTTCAAGTATACGGGCCACCTCAACGGCGCCGTCTACGGTTCCCCCAAGAAAGTAAAAAGTGGGCTGACGCCCGTAAAAAACTTATTTATTTGTGGGACAGATCAGGGATTTTTGGGTATTATTGGTGCGACACTGAGCGGAATTTCAATGGCCAACCTGCATGTCCTGCAGGAGGACGCCAAATCCGCATATGGGAGAATTTGATGGCTAAAGACTGGCTGAAAGGTATCAAATCAGCGTACGATACGATCATTATCGGGAGCGGGCTGGCGGGCCTGACCGCCGCCAACAAACTGGCCAAACTGGGGCACAAGGTCCTCATTCTGGAGCATCATTACAATCTGGGCGGACTGGCCACCTGGTTCAAACGCAAGGGCGGCCATATTCTGGATATTTCCCTGCACGGCTTCCCTACCGGCATGATCAAGACCTGCCGCAAGTACTGGACCCAGGAAATCGCCGACTCCATCATCCGCCTCAAGAACATCCGCTTCGACAACCCGCAATTCTCCTTCTGGACCAATTTCGATAAAAATGATTTCACCCGCGTGATGCGCGAACAGTTCGGGATCGTCAAGGAAACTATCGACGATTTTTTCAAAACCGTGCGGGCGATGAATTTTTACGACGACCTGTCGATGACCACCCGCGAATTGTTCGAGAAATTTTTTCCGGGCCGGACCGATGTCCACCGCATGCTGATGGAACCGATCACCTACGCCAACGGCTCCACCCTGGACGACCCGGCGATCACCTACGGCATCGTGTTTTCCAATTTCATGGGCAAGGGTGTGTACACCTTCAAAGGCGGCACCAGCGAACTCATCAAGAAGATGAAAAAGGAATTACTGAAAAACGGTGTGGATATCCGCACCCATTGCCTGGTCAACCGCATCGTGGTGGATGCCGATAAAACCGTTCGCGGCGTGGAGGTGCAAGGCCGGATGATTCCCGCCAAAACCGTTTTATCCAATTCGAACCTGTTGAGCACGATTCACAAATTGACCGGGGACGAACATTTCACGCCGGAATTTCTCGCGGAAGTCAAAAAAGTCCGGTTGAGCGACAGCAGTTGCCAAGTGTATATCGGGATCAAAAAGGGAGAGAAGATCGATAATGTCGGCGACCTGCTGTTCACCTCCCAGGAAAAGGAATTCAGTTCGGAGTCTCTCCTGGAGCCGGAAACCACCAGCCGGACGTTCAGTTTTTATTATCCGGGAATCCGGCCGGGATTGAACATGTACTCCATTGTGTCGTCGACCAATGCCCGGTTCAAGGATTGGGCTCATTTGACCCGTCAGGAATATGAGGAGAAAAAGAGCCAATTGATCGAGCGGACGCTGGTCGCTTTGGAAAAATACGTTCCCGGTGTACGCAAAAAAATAGGTCACCTGGAAGCCTCCACCCCGATGACGTTCATGCGCTACACCACGCATCCGGGCGGGGTGTCGTTCGGAACCAAGTTTGAAGGGCTCATGATCAGCAAGAACCTGCCCAAGCAGATTGCAGGGCTGTTCCATGCCGGTTCGGTGGGGATCATCATGTCCGGCTGGCTGGGCGCGGCCAATTACGGGGTGATTGTCGCCAACGAAGTGGACAAGTTTTTATTCGCGGCGCGCCAATCTCCGCAGGCACTGGAAACCGCCGGCGTCTGATCCGCGGGAACGGAACATCCGCCCAACGGTTTATATTGTTTTTGTATCTTTCCTTCTCCTCTCCAATCCATAGACCATGATTTTCAATTTCACAGATCAAACGGTGGTGGTGACCGGTGGCACACGCGGGATCGGCCGCGGCGTGTCCGAGGCGTTTCTCGCCGCCGGTGCGTGCGTCATCGCCACGTATCGGTCCAACACCGCCGCCGCGGAAGTATTTCAGGATGCCAACGAACAGTACGAAGACCGGCTCTACCTCCGGCAATTCGACGTGGCCACGCACGTGGACGTCGTCTCGTTTTTCCGCTATTTGGAGGAAAAATTCGAGCAGTTTGAAATCCTCGTGAATAATTCCGGTATCCGGCGCGATTCGGTAGTCGGCATGATGGCGGTCAACGATTGGAACGACGTCATTCAAACCAACCTGACCGGCACCTACCACATGAGCAAGATCGCGGTGCAACATCTGATGCGGCAGAAATACGGACGGATCATCAATATCACCTCGCCCATCGGCCGTTTCGGGTTCGCGGGCCAGGCCAATTACGCCGCCAGCAAGGCGGGCCAGGTGGCGTTTGCCCGGTCGTTGTCCAAGGAAGTGGCCAGCCGCAACATCACCGTCAATTGCGTGTCCCCCGGATTCATCGACACCGATCTGATCGCCGATCTGCCGGACGATCAGAAGAAGCAATACCAGGATCAGGTGCCCATAAAACGCTTCGGGACGATCGCGGAGGTGGCCCGGGCCGTGCTGTTTCTGGCCGACCGCGAGTCCGCCTATATCAACGGCGCGGTCCTGGAGATTACAGGCGGATTATAATGGCGGAAGACATCCTCAACGCCATTCCCCACCGTCCCCCTTTTCTGTTTGTCGACGAAATCATAGAGCAGACCGGCGACCATATCGTGGCCCGCAAGCGCATCGATCCGGAGGAAGAATTTTTCAAGGGACACTATCCCGATTACCCGATCATGCCCGGGGTGCTGGTGTGTGAATGCGTGTTTCAGGCCGGTGCGATTCTGATGTCGAAAAAAAACCCGAACCCGACCGGACAGGTGCCGGTGCTGTCCCGGATTCAAAACGTCAAGTTTAAGAATCCCGTGTACCCCGGCAGTGTCCTGGACATCCGGGTGGACTATGTGGACCATGCGGGCCCGGCGCATTATATGAAGGGCAATGTGCAGGTGGATGGCAAAACCGCGGCTACGGTGGAATTCACCGTCATGCTCTTGGAGGAGTCGCGGTGAGTTTTTTGAACCTGGGGAATAAAACCATTCTGGTGACCGGTGTCGCCAATAAAAAAAGCGTCGCCACTCACATCGGCAAAACCCTGGAAGCCGAAAACGCCAACGTGCTGTACAGCGTGCGTTCCGAAGAACGCAAACAGAGCGTCACCAAACTCATCGACCCCGACCGGACCTTTGTCTGTGATGTGGAACGCGACGAGGACATCGCCCGACTGAAACAGGAGATATCCGAAAAGACGGACGTTCTGCACGGCCTGGTGCATTCCATCGCCTTTGCCAATTTTTCCGAAGGGTTGAAGCCGTTTCACCAAACGTCGAAGAAGGATTTCCTGCAGTGCGTGGACATTTCCTGTTATTCGCTCATCAACCTGGCCAACGCCTTCAAGGACTTGTTCGATCCCGACGCCTCGGTCGTCACCATTTCCATCTCAACGACGCGCATGGCGGCGGAGAATTACGGTTATATGGGACCGGTCAAGGCGGCACTCGACTCCTCGCTGTGTTTTCTCGCCAAATCGTTCAGCGCGTTTTCCAAAGTCCGGTTCAACTCGGTCAACTCCGGTTTGCTGAAATCGTCCGCTTCGGCGGGCATTCCCGGTTATATCGATTCCTACCTGCACGCCGAGCAGTCGACCCTGCGCAAACAGGCGTTGACCACGCAGGAAGTGGCCAACGCGGCGGTGTTTCTGTTGAGCGAACGTGCCAGCGGCATCAACGCCCAGGGCATCGTGCTCGACGCCGGCATGTCCGTCAACTACTTCGACCAGGACCTCGTCAAAAAAGCCCAGAGACCCGATTAGTCGCGCCATGCCCGGAGAAAATATCGAAAACACAGATCCTTCGCTCGCGCTCAGGATGACCAAACGCGCTAGTCTGTCATTCTGAGGAACGCCGTGACGAAGAATCTGTGTTTTGATCCATTTGACCCTGTGATCCTGTCAAAATGTAATCGGGTTATGTTGCTTAGAACTGTTGGAGGAAGCGCAGGTCGTTTTCGAAGAACAGGCGGATGTCGTTGATGCCGTACTTGAGCATGGCGATGCGCTCGATGCCCATCCCGAAGGCGAACCCCGTCCATTTTTCCGGATCGTAATGGACGAAGCCGAACACCGCCGGGTCCACCATGCCGGCACCGAGGATTTCCAGCCAGCCGCTCTGTGAACACACCCGGCATCCTTTGCCCGAGCACATGACGCACTGGATATCCACCTCCGCGCTGGGACAGGTGAATGGGAAAAAACTGGGGCGGAAGCGCACTTTCGTTTTTTCGCCGAAGATCTGATGCACGAAGATGTTCATCACTCCCTTGAGATCGCTGAACGCCACGCCCTGGTCGACCATCAACCCTTCGATCTGGTGGAACATGGGGGTGTGTGAGATGTCCGAATCGCAGCGGTAGACCTTGCCCGGCGCGATGATGCGGAGCGGCGGCTGCTGTTTTTCCATGACGCGGATCTGCACCGGCGAGGTGTGGGTACGCAGTACTTTGTCGCCGCCGATGTAAAACGTATCCTGCATGTCCCGCGCCGGATGGTCCTTCGGAATATTGAGCGCCTCGAAATTGTAGTAATCGGATTCCACCTCCGGTCCCTCCGCCACCTGGAACCCGAGGCTGACGAACACGGCGATGATCTCTTCCATGACCTGGGTGATGGGATGGAGCGACCCGCGGGCTTCCTTGCGGCCCGGCAGAGTGGTGTCGAAGGTGCTTCCGCCGGCGGTTTCGGACGGGCCCTTCAGCCCTTCGGCTTTTTCGTTGAGCTGACTTTCGATCCAGTTTTTGAGTTCGTTGACGTGCCGGCCCACTTCCCGTTTCTGATCGGAAGACAGCTCGCGCATGTTCTTCATCACCTGCGTCACCAAGCCCTTTTTCCCGAGAAAATCGGTGCGCAACTGGCGCAGTTCCTCGCCGGGGCCGACGGTGGCGATGCGGCTTTCAAATTCTTTCTGGTATTGTTTGATTTTTTCGATCATGTGCCGGATACAGGAAAGAGAGGCTTAAACAAAAAAAGCCTGATCCCCGGCGGGAATCAGACTGATTGAAAATTCATTTCGAATGGGGGCCGCCCATGGCCGGAGCATCCCCATGGTTACCCGCTCAACTGGGCCCGGGCCGTGTTCATCAAGGCTTTGAAAGAATGTTCATTGTGGATGGCCATATCGGAAAGCACTTTCCGGTCGAGTTCGACGTTGGCTTTTTTGAGGCCGTGCATGAACTGGCTGTAGGTCAACCCGTCGGCGCGGA
>SMVT01000025.1 GCA_004357365.1 Nitrospina sp. | reverse complement strand
TGTGTGTCGCGGCAACGCGCCTGGGGGGTTCCCATCACTGTGTTCACCTGCAAGCAATGTGACCAGCATGTGACGTCGCCCGTGGTGCTGTCGCATATCGTGAGCCTGGTGGAACAGCACGGCGCGGATTTCTGGTTTGAAAAGGATGTGCAAGAATTGTTGCCTGACGGTTACATGTGTTCCTGCGGCAGTGCGGATTTCATCAAAGAGACGGACATCCTCGATGTCTGGTTCGACTCGGGGGTCAGCCACGCCGCGGTCCTGGAAGGCGACCCCAACCAGCATTGGCCCGCTGACCTGTATCTCGAAGGCAGTGACCAGCACCGGGGATGGTTCCACAGTTCGCTTCTGGAATCGGTCGGCACCCGGTCCGCCGCGCCTTACAAAACCGTGCTGACCCACGGTTATGTCGTGGACGGCAAGGGGAAGAAGATGTCGAAATCCGCTGGCAACGTCATTGCACCCCAGAAAATTATCGATCAATACGGTGCGGAAATCCTGCGGCTGTGGGTGGCTTCGGAAAACTACCGGGAAGACATCCGCATTTCGCACGAAATTTTAAAGCGCCTCACCGAGGCCTACCGTAAAATCCGCAACACGTTCCGCTTCCTGCTGGGCAACCTGAGCGACTTTGATCCCCCCTCGGATGCGGTTCCAATCGGCGAGCTGGAAGAGATCGACCGTTACATTCTCTACCGCTTTCGCACCGTGTCCGAAAAAATACTGAAGGCGTTTGAGGATTTTGAATTCCACACCTTCTACCATTCGTTCTACAATTTTTGCGTCGTGGATTTGAGCGCCTTTTATCTGGATATCATCAAGGACCGTTTGTACACCTTTCCCAAGAACTCGAAGGGCCGCCGGTCGGCGCAAACCGCCCTGTACGAGTTGTTGAAAGGGATGGCGCAGTTGATGGCCCCGATACTCAGCTTCACCTCGGAGGAAGTGTGGTCCTACATGCCTGCCCGGGGAGATGAAGCGGCGAGCGTACATTTGAGTGCGTTCCCGGATCTGTCCCGGGTTTCCTTCCCGGACGATCTTGTGGATAAATGGGAGAAGATCAGCCAGCTTAAAGGGGAGGTCAGCAAGGCGCTGGAGTTGCGCCGGCAGCAAAAGGTGATCGGCCATTCGCTGGATGCCCGGGTCCGGCTGGAACTTCCAAAAATTATGAAAGCGGCTTTGGGGCAGGAACAGGATCAGTTGAAATACGTTTTTATCGTGTCCGGGGTGGAAATCCTCCCATCGTTGCAGGATGAAGCGGATGTGTATGCCAGCGAAACCGTGAAGGGACTTAAAATCGCGGTGCACCCGGCACTCGGAAAGAAATGCGAGCGCTGCTGGAATTATTTCGTGGAAGAGCCGGCGCCGGAACATCCCAGTGTCTGCCTCCGTTGCGTCACTAATCTTGAATCGGCAAAGGCCTGAGGATTTGAGCAACCGGTATCTTTACCTATTCCTGGCTTCCAACGTGTTGATCATTCTGGATCAATACACCAAGCTGTTGGTTTCCATCCATATTCCGCAGGGCCATTTTAAAATGGTGATCGACGGTTTTTTTGCCATCACCCATATCCGCAATCCGGGAGTGGCGTTCGGTTTGTTTGCGGAGGGACCGTCCGAATTCAAGACTCTTTTGTTTGTCGGATTTTCGCTCATCGCCATTATCGCGATTCTGGTCTTCTTTCATCAGACGCCCCGGGAACGGAAAATGGTGCAGGTCGCGTTGATTCTTATTTTCAGCGGGGCGATCGGCAACCTGATCGACCGTATCCTGTATCATGAAGTCATCGATTTTATCGATCTCTTTGTGGGCCGTTACCATTGGCCGGCGTTCAATATCGCTGATTCCTGTATCACGGTGGGAGTGGTCCTGATGTTCACGGACCTGATCCGGTCCGGAAAGGTTCCTCAAATCAATAGTTCGTAGGACACGCCCGAGAGCACTTGAATGTTCATGGAAGTCATTTAGCGGGGCTCAGTCATGTATCCCATCCTCATCGAATTCGGTTTTTTAAACCTCAAGATTTTCACCTACGGCCTGCTGGTGGCCTCGGGCTTTTTTTCTGGTGTCCTGCTGGCCGCCCGCTGGGCGAAACAGGATGGACTGGACCAGCAGAGAATCCTGGACCTGTGTTTTTATATCGCCCTCGCCGCTCTGGTGGGAGGCCGCGCCCTTTATATTATCGTCGAGTACCGTTACTTTCTGTCGAATCCCATCGAAGTCCTCAAATTCTGGAAAGGCGGACTGGTCTTTTACGGCGGGCTGATCGGCGCGGTATCGGTGTCCTGGTACTACATGGTCAAACACAAACTGCCCATCTGGCAGGTGGCCGATGTGCTCGCGCCCTGTCTGGCCCTGGGGCAGGCGGTTGGACGTTGGGGGTGTTTTTTCGCGGGTTGTTGTTATGGAGTCCAAACCGATGTGCCGTGGGCGATCACCTTTATCGATCCCAAATCGCTCGCGCCTCTCAACGTGGCCCTGCATCCCACCCAAATCTATCTTTCCCTCAATTCGCTGATTATTTTTGGAATCCTGGTCTGGTTGCGCAAACGCAAATCGTTTAACGGTCAGGTGTTCTGGGTGTACGGTATTTTGTATTCCATCGGCCGGTTCGTCATCGAGTTTTACCGGGGGGATGACCGCGGTTACGCGGTGCCGGACATGTTGTCCACGTCCCAGTTTATCGGGATTTTTGTTCTGATTTTTTCGATTTTCATGCTGGCCCGGCTCCGCAGCCAAAAACCCGCCTGAATGTTTCCTGAACTCTTCGTTCCGGGAATCCTATCATGAAGCTCAAACTGCATTGGCAGATTCTGATTGCGATGGCCCTGGCGTGGCTGTTTCAGCTGCTGGCGGGCGAGTCGTCCCGTATTGTCGAACCGTTGGGCGTTCTGTTCATCCGGTTGTTAAAGATGATCATTATTCCGCTGGTGGTCCTGTCCATCATGACCGGCGTCGCGGGAGTGGGCGATCCGAAAAAGCTGGGGCGGCTCGGGATCAAGACCCTGGCGTATTATCTGGGCACCAGTCTGCTGGCGATTCTGCTGGGGTTGGCTCTGGTGAACCTGATTCAACCCGGGAAGGTGGCTGACCTGCCGCCGGATTTGTCTTTTTCTTCCGAGCAATTGCACAAACCCGACTCCCCGCTGGATGTGTTGATCCGCATGGTGCCGGTCAATCCCTTCGCCGCCGCCGCGGAGGGAGATATTCTGGGCCTGATCTTTTTTTCCATCGTCATCGGATTCGGCATCACCCAGGTTTCCGAGCGCATCCGGGAAAAAATCCTGCCTCCCATTGATGCGGCATTCCAGGTGGTGATGCAGGTGGTGCACGTCATCATCCGGCTGGCGCCGATCGGGGTGTTCGGCTTGATCGTCCGCATGCTGAATCAGGATTTAGGCACGGCTTTTTTCAAAGCGGTGGGCCTTTATATGGTGACCCTCACCGCCGGGTTGTCGATTCATTTTCTGATCGTTCTGCCCCTGATCTATTACCTCTTCCTCAGAAAAAATCCCCTGGAACAGTTTCGCCACATGGCCAGCGCCCTGGCGACGGTATTCGCCACCAGTTCGTCCCTCGCGGCGCTGCCGGTGACAATGCAATGCGTCGAGGACAACATCGGGGTGCCCAATAAGGTGGCCGGTTTTGTGTTGCCACTGGGCGCCACCATCAACATGGACGGCACCGCATTGTTTGAATGCGTCGGCGTCCTGTTTATCGCGCAGGTGATGGGAATACCCCTTGGAGCGGACCAGCAGTTTCTGGTGGTGTTGACCGCCCTGTTGGCTTCCATCGGGGCCGCCGCGGTGCCGTCTTCCGGGCTGGTGATGATTTTCATCGTATTGGATGCGGTGGGGATTCAGGGCGAGATGGTGGGGGTGATCGTGGGAACCATGCTGGCGGTGGACCGCCCGCTCGACATGTACCGGGGCCTGGTCAATATTTTCAGCGATTCGGTGGGCGCGGTGATCATCGCCAAAAGCGAAGGCGAAGAACTGACTCCGAAGGTCCGCTAGAAACTGAAAAGGGGTAGGGACGTTGGACGTTTTCAGTTGAATTGGGATGAGGTTTTCGGGGTTCTTATTTAAAATTCGAAATCATCTTCATCGAGGATATTCTCCGCCAAGCCGTCTTCAATGATGGCGTCGGCCAAATTCCCGTAACCGCCATCCTCGTAATTGTCGACATTTTCGCTGTCGAAGTCGTCAAAATAAACCGAATGCTCCTTTTCGCACCATTCGCGGATGGAATTGCTGAATCTCAGGGTTTTCTGTACCGCTTCGAGTTTATCCATAATCCTTAAAATCCTGTCTAGATCGACTGGGGCTTGCTGGGACGACGGCAAATCCAGGGTGAATTTTATCGTGGGAATATTTGAAAACGACTTTATAATATTAAAAAGGCTTTTTAGCGAAAAATAAATACTAAAAAGGGGAGAGTATAATTTAAAGGAAAAATTTATGGCAATCAAGATTAATGATCTCGTGGGGTCGTGGGCGGCCTCTCCCCCTATTTTGTATTATCAACTTCGTGAAAAGCTGGACGATCCCAATAGCTCCTTTGAAGATTTAGCGGGCATTGTGAAAACCGACCCGGCGTTGAGTGTGCGGCTTCTTAAAATCGTCAACAGCGCTTTTTACGGGTTCTCCGAGAAGGTGGACACGTTGACGCACGCCCTGAACGTTATCGGAACCGACCAGTTGACCGATCTGGTCCTGGCCGCCATCGTGACCAGTAAATTCCAGGGGATTCCCCGCGACCTGATTAATATGGAAACATTCTGGATGCACAGCATCGGGTGCGGCATCGCCTCCCGGAAAATAGCCGAGCGCATGCCGGCCGTGGAATCGGAAAAGATGTATCTGGCCGGGATGCTGCATGACATCGGGAGCCTGATTATCTACAAGGAATTCCCCGAGGAAGCCAAGAAAATTCTCACGCATTGCAAAGCAAACGGAGAGAACCTGTTTAAAGTCGAAAAAGAGGTCCTGGGGTATGATCATGCGGAAGTCGGGGCGTTGCTGCTTGCGGAATGGAAGCTTCCCCGGCGGCTGGTGGAGGTGGTGAAATATCACCATGCGCCCAACAATGCCAATGATTATCTCGAGGAAGCCTGCATCGTGGTCCGGGCGGATGCCTTGGTCTATGAAATGAAAATCGGTAACAGCGGGGAACCGGGTGTGCCGGTGCTGGACCCGAGGGTTTCCGAGGTGGTGCCGGTGTCGGACCAAGAACTCGACGCCCTAAAAGAGGAAATTGCCGACCAGATCGACGGCACGGTCCGAATGTTTTTTTAAATCCATCTTTAAATAACCATGCAAAAGTCGAAACCTAAATTCTGTGTCGGACAATTGATCCGTCACAAAAAGTTCGATTACCACGGGGTGATCCTGGGGGTTGACCCGGAATTCAACAACACCGATGAGTGGTATGAAACCATGGCACGCAGTCGCCCTCCCAAAGATCGACCCTGGTACCATGTCAAGGTGCATGCCCAGGAAAGCGTGCGCTACGTCGCCGAAAGGCACCTGGAACTCGATCCTTCTTTAATGAATTAACCCCCGACCTTCTTTAAACGGCCATCATGCCGATAGAACCGATCCTCACCCAATGAACGGCCGCTTTGGTCCTGCTGGCGCTTTTATTGCCTGGGTGTTGCGGGAATTGGTTTGAGACCTCATTACCACTCCCTGGATTCACGCCGACAATCCTCACAAACGAGTGATGGGTTTTATTTTGTTGGGGGTCACCGGACTGTTGAGTTATTTCCTTTCTTCCGAGGTTCTGGTGTGGGTTTGCCAGGGACTCCGCCATGTCCTGGGCCTGGACTTGGCAAGGCTCTGATCCACGCCTCTTTTGGACCGCCTGAGCATTCCTCCAAGTAGTCAGTTTCCTATTGATTTTTAAGGGGTTATGGCACATACTTGAACCCCGGTTGCGAAGCGGCCGGGCGGCGTTTCCCTGAATATCCGCATCACGCCGGGAGTGGATCTTTCCGACCAAGGGTCTTGTCAACCCTGTCCTGAGCATAACGTTTAATGAATACCCACCCCTTCAGATAAAAACATCCATGAACCAGGCACATGATCCAGGCCTCCTCCCCGACCTCCTGCAATCGGTGGAGCATATGGAACACGAGAACCAATGGTATTCCTCTGTTTTTGAAATGTTGAAATCTCCCGCACCGCTCCAATCGGTCGCTGATTTCCATATTTCGTTAAAGCATTTATTTGAATTCACCCACCGGTATTTGGATCGCATTCTTCATTTTCGCAATGCGGCGTTCTACCTTGCCGAAGAAAAGACAAACACTCACTACCTGAAATATTGGAAGCCGGTTTCGCGGGAAGCCCTGTTCCGCCGCCAGATTGCGTCTTTGATCCAGAAGGGCGCCGGGGAATGGTCCCAGGAAACGGACCGGGCCCGCATCTATTACGATGATTCTTCGGGGTCTTCATTGATCCTGCAGGCCATTGCCACTCCCAATTATCATTTTGGGGTGTTCGCGGGAATGTATGAAAGGGATCCCCTTTCTGAATCGTCTCACGAAAAATTAAACCAGGTTTCCGCCGTTTTACAGAACCTGGCCTATGTGTTGGAGGGCATGGCTGCCCGGAATTGGCTGTTCCGTTCCCATGAAACGGGGTCCGAATTATCTTCCCCGCCCCTGATCGGGGTTGCCGGCCAGGAGGTCTCCGGGACCATCGGCCATGCCGCCCCGTCCCGGCAGGGTCCGGGAGTGGTTCCCAAAAAGCCGCTGTATGATTTTCTGACGGATTTGCCCAGCCGCGCTCTGGTGGAAGACCGGTTGAGCATGGCCCTGGCGCATGCCCGCTACAGCCGGGAGAAGGTGGCGGTTCTGATTTTGGACGTGGACAATTTTAAACGGATGAACGATTTCATGGGAATCCGCACCGGGGATATGTTGCTCAAAAATCTGTCCCGCCGTATCCGGAAATGTTTGAGAGAGGAAGACACCCTGGGCCGTCTGGGGGGCGATGAATTTATCCTGCTCCTGCCCGACATTCACCTGATTCAGGATATCGAGTACCGGGTTCAGAAAATTCTCAAAAGCACCCGTGGCGCCTTTTCATTCGAAGGCAAGGAAATTCACGCCAGTTGCAGTGTGGGGATCGCCGTGTATCCCGATGACGGGGAAAATTCCCAAGAACTGGTCCAAAAAGCCAAGGCCGCCATGGGCCAGGCCAAGGAAGAGGGTAAGGACCGGTACCAATTCTTCAAACCCTTCATGCTTTCCAAGACCTGCCAGCAGATGAATATGGAAAATGCCATTCGCAAGGCTCTGGAGCGAGAGGAATTCCAGTTGTATTTCCAGCCGAAGATGTCCATTCAGACCGGCCGAATCCAGGGAATGGAAGCGCTTTTGCGGTGGGACCATCCTGAACGCGGGATGATTCCTCCTGCGGAATTCATTCCGGTGGCGGAAGAAACCGGGTTGATTCAACCGGTCGGCGAATGGGTGCTCCTGAATGCCTGTCGGCAGATCAAAAAGTGGAAGCGCGCCGGTTTTCCCCCGATTCGCATCGCCGTGAACCTTTCCGGCTATCAGGTGAATCAAGATCAATGGATTTCCCAGGTCCGGAATATTCTGGAACGAACGGGTGTCGAACCCAGTTCCCTGGAAATGGAAATCACCGAAACGGTTTTGATGGACAATTCGGAGGTGGCCTTATCCAATTTGCAGCAATTGGATGAAATGGGAATCCTGATTTCAATCGACGATTTCGGGACCGGCTACTCTTCGCTTTCCTATTTGAAACGGTTTCCTATTCATGCGCTGAAAATAGACCAGTCCTTCATTCGCGGCATCAGCGATCGCGGCAAAAATACCGACGCGGTGATCACCAAGGCGATCGTTTCTCTGGCCCATGCGTTGAATTTGAAAACCGTAGCGGAAGGGGTGGAGCGGCCTCAGGAGAAGGAATATCTGCGATCCATCGGGTGTGACGATATGCAGGGATACCTGTTCAGCAAACCCCTTCCGGTGGAGCAAATCAATTACATGTTTACCCGCAAACTGAAAAACCCGGTTCGCAACTATTGGGTGCCCGAGGGAAAACCGCAAAGAGCTGGAAACAAAAAGAAACCGTTGAAGGAGCGATCTCCCTCAACCGTGTAAAATCTTCCGAGTGAATCGATATTACAAATCGGCGTTCTTTCGTTCCGGATTTCTGAACAGAGAGGTTTCGTTGGTCAGGTCATCCAACGCCGGGAAATCCTGATCCGCATGAATCTTTACAGCTTTTGGCAGTAATTCTTATTCGGTTTCTTTCTTGTCTTCATCTGGGATACAACAGTCTACTGGGCACACTTCCTGGCAGGCTTCTTCTCCGTGAAATCCGACACATTCCGTACAGAGATCAGAGTCGATCCAATAGATATCGACTCCGCCCTTGGTTCCATCGTCGATGGCCTCATTCGGGCACTCCGGTTCACAAACACCACAGTTAATACATTCATCAGTGATAATTGTTGCCATGTGCTCTTTCCTTCTTTGAAAGTTGAACTAAAATGATTTCAAACTATATAAGAGTAAGGTGTATTTTTTTTATAATTGAGGGCGATATCATAACAAAACGATTTTTGAAATGACAATAAAACCGGCTGACCTGACCTATCTAAAATAAACCGTCAGTGACTGCGTTTCAAGGTTAATTTTCAATGGATTCAAATCGGGTCGGAATGCACTCTCCACAATGAAGAAAAATTGGCCTCCCTGCAGCGCCAAGCAGGCCGGAAACACATTTAACTAGTTGATTTATTTGGTAGCGGGGACAGGATTTGAACCTGCGACCTTTGGGTTATGAGCCCAACGAGCTACCGGACTGCTCCACCCCGCATCGATTTTTATCCGCGCAAATCCATGTCAGGCAAAGGTATTATACTGATTCTAAAGGATTGTCAAGGTCTAATCCCGGTCTTTCCCGCCGCGGGGAACCGCCCTGGCTGCGATTTGATATCATGAAGACGCTATGACCACAAAACGCCTCCTCATTATATTGCCTCTCATCCTGATCGGGATTTTGATCCAGTCCTTTTTCTGGGTGCCGACCTATGACAAACAGGCCGCGGGCAATCCGGAACGGCTGATCAAGTTTATCGAAAGCTCCAGCGGCGACGCCCGGCTGTTGAATCCCGCCTTGCATTCCGACTCCGCCAGCGGCGACATTGTGGATTTGGTTTTCGACGGCCTGCTCGACCAGGACGACCAGTTGAATTTAAGGCCGCGCCTCGCCGAAAGCTGGACTCAGTATGAAGAAGTTTATCTGACTCTGGATCCCAATGTACCCACCGCTGGCAAGCTTCCCTCGCGTCCGCAAGATTGGATTTCCTTTATTCAAAATGAAATGAAGGCCTCTCCCCAATGGCGTGAGAATATCCAGTCGATGGCAGTGGTATCCGCGGGCAACACCCAGGGAAGCCTTCAGGTGCCGGTCCTGGATAAAGAAGGTCGGCGGGTCAAAGAAAACAACCGTCCTAAAATGCAGACCTTGGAATATACCGTGCGCTGGCCGGCCCGCATCAAATTCACGCTGCATAAGGTGGACCAGCATTTTTTCGATCCGTTGATGGTACTCCTGGGCGACGATTATGTGGATCGGTTTCCCTATCGCCGGTTCGTATCGGCCGCCCACCCGGAGCAGGAAAAAATCCTGGCCCCGCACTATAAGGAAATTCTACCGGTGCTGGAGCACAACCCGATTCTTGTTTTCAAACTCAGGAAAGGCGTGCGGTTTCATGACGGCCATGAGTTCGATTCCGGCGACGTGCTGTTCACCTACCGGTCTATCATGGACCCCCGCAACGCCTCCCCGCGCACATCGGATTATGAGCCCGTGAAATCAGTGGAGGTACCGGGGAAATATCAAATTAAATTCGTCTACAAGCGGCTGTTTTCGCCCGCCATCAACGCCTGGTCGATGGGAATCCTCCCGGAGCATTTGCTGAATGAGCAGGCTTTGCAGAGGGAGGCGCGGGACAAAAAGCTCAATGATAAGGCGATCAAAGATTTCAACCTGCGCGACAGCGATTTCAACCGCAACCCGATCGGCACCGGGCCGTTTATTTTTAAGGAATGGAAAAGTGATCAGTTTATCCGGCTGGTCCGGAACGAAGATTACTGGGAAGGCCCGCCCGAATACCGCGAGTTTGTCATGCGGATCATTAGCGATCCTTTAACCCAGGAAATGGAATTTTATGCCGGTGCGGCGGACAATTACCGGGTGCTTCCCCACCAGGTGGCCCGTCTCAAGAGGGACCCGAAATACCAGAGTTTTTCCACCGTAGGACTGTTTTATTCCTACATCGGGTACAACCTGCGTAAGCCCCTGTTTCAATCGCCGGAGGTGCGCAAGGCGCTGGCCATGGCGATCGACGTCGATAAAATCATCCAATACGTGCTTTACAACGAAGGCGAGCGGGTCACCGGTCCTTATCCCAAAATCACCGACTGGTATGATCCCGATGTGCCGCCGATTCCCTACGATCCCGAAGGGGCGTTGCGCATCTTGAACCAACTGGGCTGGAAGAAAAATAAGGACGGCATTCTGGAGAAGGACGGCAAACGGTTCGAGTTCAATCTCATCACCAATGCCGGCAACCCCATTCGCAAAAGCATTCTGTCCATCGTCCAGAACAATTGGCGCAAGATCGGCATTCAATGCAACACCCAGGTGTTTGAATGGGCAGTGTTCCTCAAGGACTTCGTCAACTCGCTCAAATTCGACGCACTGGTCCTGGGTTGGAGCATGGGGACCGATCCCGACCTGTATCAGTTGTGGCATTCCAGCCAGGCGGGGCCCAAACAGCTGAATTTTGTCGGTTACGAAAATTCTGAGGCGGACCGTCTGATCGTGTCCATTCGCCAGGAGTACGACAAGGTTAAACAGATTCAGATGACTCGGCAACTGCATCGCCTGATCGCCCGGGACCAACCCTACACTTTTCTTTATGTGAGGAAAGCGACCCGTCTGCTCGATAAAAAAATCGTGATCGTCGAGCGCCGGCCGGACGGTTCTGAAAAGTACGTGAAAATTTATCCGGTGAAGGGCGGGGAAATACGATACTACTTCAACAAGTGGCGGAAATTGAATTTCGCTCCCCAATTTTCCCCCGGTTAAAGGCAGGGACAGGCCTCTTATTTCATCACCCGGCGTCTCAAAAAGATGTCGACCGTGGCCTCGGCGTTGCTCGCCACGGCGATATCGCTCAACCCGTCACTGTTGAAATCGCCGGTGGTTAAAGTGAGGGGGGTGCCGCCTGTCACATAATCGCGCACCGGGAAATGAAAACTGCCGTTGGCATTGCGTGTGATCAGCGAAAACGAACTGCTCCGTGAATTGGCCACCACCACGTCGATCTGCCGGTCCTCATCAAAATCGCCCAGCACCAGGGCAATGGGACCGCCCCCGCCGGAGAACACGATTTCCTTTTGGAACGACCCGTCGCCATTGGAAACCAAATAATACAGGTTGTCTCCGAGAGCGGAGGTGGCGACCAGATCTTCTTTGCCGTCACTGTTCATATCTCCCAGTGCCAGAGTCAGCGTGCCCAGGCCCTGGGCGATTATGGAAGAGGTGGGAAAGGTGCCGTCGCCCTTTCCGAAATAGAGACGGATGGAACTGGCGTTACTGCTGTGTACCGCCAGGGCGATATCCTGATGGCCGTCGTGGTTGAAATCTCCGGACACGCCGGAATACGAGCGAGAGCCCGTCTTGTAGGTCTCCCCTTTGATAAAACTGCCGTCGCCCCGTCCCCGATAGATTTCCATTTTGCTGAAGTTCAGCGTGACCGCAATATCCAAAATACCGTCTTCGTTGAAGTCTCCCGCAATGATGAATAAGGGCCCCTGCCCGGTTTTGACCGTGCGCCATTTGACAAACGTGTTTTTTCCCTGACCCAGCCACACCACCAGGGAATTCGTTCCCCGGGAATTGGCGATGATGTCCGGCCAGCCGTCTTTATTGATGTCCGCCAGCACCAGCGCCGAAGGTTCCAGAGGCATCGGCAGGGGAGGGAGGAGTTTGAACGATCCATTACCCCGGCCGAGCAGAACCGAAAGGCTGTGGTCCTTGGAATTGGCGATCACCAGATCCGCCTCCCCGTCGAGGTTCAAATCCGCCGACGCCACATAGGCCGGTCCCGCCCCCACCGGAACCGAGTTGACCTTGAAAAACACGTCCGGCGGCTTCGGCGGGAGCTGAAAGTCGCATCCGCCCACCAGCCCGAAAATCACCATGAATCGGGCGGCGGATTTCAAAAAGTGCGGTTTTTCCGGGACTTTCCGCCCAGGTTTGTGAGGTCCGGGAATTTGATTAGCACTTGATTTTGACAGGTCCATATGCAAATATGACTCCATATATTCTAATCAACCCCTCGCTCCAGCCAAATGGGTTGGGGCTGTAACCCAAGAGGAGGCCTTTCTTGCGCAACTATCAGTCCGTCCTTATTCTCAAACCCGATCTGGACGAAGCCCAAGTCGAGGAATCCGTAAACAAAATCACCGCGATTCTCAAGAAATTCGGCGGTTCCGTTCTCAAGCTGGAAAAATGGGGCAAAAAGCGCCTCGCCTACCGCGTCCGCAAAAACAAATTCGGATATTATCTCAATATGTACCATACCTGTGAGCCGGGCGGGGTTCCCGATCTCGAGAAAGAATATCAGCTTTATGGGTTGATCATCAAATATTTGGTGATTCGGCTGGAGGACCGCGACTTGGAACGGGTCATGACCAAGGAGACTGAGTCCGCGGAGACTTCGGATTCCGAGAAAAAAGATTCCGAGAAAAAAGATTCCGAGAAAAAAGATTCCGA
>SMVT01000003.1 GCA_004357365.1 Nitrospina sp. | reverse complement strand
CCGATGTCATTGAGGTCAAGCGCTTTTTCTTCACTTTCCTTGTCCAATTCTTGTTGGGTCGGTTGTCGAGGTTGCGGGGGCTGCGCACCGTGTCTCGGTCCGGACGGTGGAGAGGAGCACGGCACGTTCCTGCCGTCAGGTGTAACGCAGATTCCGGTACCGCCCGCAACCCCATCATCTATGAGAACGAGTCCCAAAAAACCTGCCACCATTATTATTGTTAACACCGGCACAAATTTAGCGGACTTCATAGCAACCTCCATCTAATAAAAGCAAGAAAACAAGCTAATTTTCACACATTCGGTTGACATATTACCCTTACTTCTAGTGTAAAGTAATTGGATCGTATTGGAAGTTTAATTTTCCAGGCCGGAATAATATCTGGGAAAGGGTGTGACCTGTCCCCCGAAAACGGGTCCAGATTGTATTTTAGGATTTTGGGCCGCGGGGAGAAACGCGCCGACCGCCTGAGAGCAACGAGAAAGGTTTTACCCCAATTTTTTATTTCAATATCTTTAATATCAAATGAGTTTACTAAGTCAGGATTAGCGGGTCTTCACTGTCCCTAGGAGGGAAAGTCCATTTTTATTGGGGAGTTATCAGTTAGCAATAAACGGGGATCATTTTTAATAAGGCTATAATAAGGTTTTGGGTAAGGGTGAATATCTTAGTGTATAAAAACCTTATTATCACCTCCTAAAAGCGAACACTCGATAAGCCGATCTAGAGGGCAGCTTTCGGCCATTAGCGGACGTCCATCAAACATCGCTCGATACCAGATTTCAACCGATCCACTGTTGAACTTCCGGCTTAAGGTTCAAAGATAGGTTTTTGGGTTCTGGCTTGACACTTAAAAATCCCAAGTTTGCACAGAACGGTCGAAACGCTATTCGGAATTCGCGCTGGTTTGAGTATTTCTTTGGCTTGCAAAAGAGACGTAAATACTCAGCCGGAACGAAATTTTTGAGTTCGCCAGAGTTTGGATTTGAAATCTCAAGTGCTTTCTCCCGGGAATAGTCGACTTTGTGCGCATCAATCCGCCAATCGATCCGAATTTCTGTCGCGGGCAATCGATTGAGGAAATGCAAACTATGTTCCTGAACGTCGTTGAGTGTGAAAGACTTTCTGAGAAGAAGCCCAATAAACTCGGCAAATTTTTGGAAGTTATTTATTGTGTAGTAGGAGTTGTATTGGGGGAAAATACTTTCGTCGACGTACCAATCGTCGAACATAGTCGCGCAAAACAAGTAACAATTGTTGACGGCTTTATAAATTCCTCCTCCTCCACTCACTGTTATGACGCCTTTCTTAAGTCCTGGCATCATGTGCTGGGCCGTTTCAGGAGTGAGGGTTACATCTTCTGATGTCTTGAATCCGGCAAGGCCTTCGAGATAGTCGCCAATTCCGCCCTCTTCGGGGAGAGATTGGTAGTGTTCAAGCGTCCCTAATCGTATACTGTCACCAGCTTCGTTAAGGTTGTGCTTCTCGTCGATGAATTTCACTATTCTAGGCATACAAACCTCAGGTTGCCGTTTGAAGAGTCAGCGGTCTCGAGTACGGTATACGTCTGCTTAGGGCCGATTCCGGCCATTTAGATTTCTAACTGCGACACTACCCGGACGTTACACGCAGTAGGGAGGGATGCCCTCTTCGCCGGGTTGGCCGTATTGGATGTTCTGGAGGTTTTTGGCGGTGCCGGGGACCCTATTCTGCCGCGAGATTTCGATGGTTCTACGCTTTAAGTCGTTTTCCCGACTCTCCGCTTACTTCTTCCGTTTAGCCTTGGTTTTTTTGGGTTTGCCGTGGTGTTCGGCGCTGACGGTGGTGTAGATGCCGCCGCGCACGTAGAACTCGCCCGCCACCTCCATCCACCGCGGCTGGCAGGCGGCCACCAGGTCGTCCAGAATCTTGTTGACCACCGCCTCGTGAAACGCCCCCTCGTTGCGATACGACCACAGGTACTGCTTGAGCGATTTGAGCTCGATGCACTCGCGGTCGGGCACGTAATGGATATCGATATGGGCAAAATCCGGCTGGCCGGTGCGCGGGCACAGGCAGGTGAACTCCGGACACTCCATATGGATCTCATAATCCCGGTCCGGATACGGGTTCAGGAACACTTCCAACTCTTTAGAGGCTTGTTTTTTCATGATTTACGGATTTCTTTCAGGTTTTTTGAAATTTTCTCGGGTGGCGGCCTTGCTTTTCGGTTCTGCGGTTTTATATATGGTACTATCATTAGCACTTGTGGCCGAAGAGTGCTAATCCCCGGTGACCCCCAACGGCCAAAACCAAATAACTTGTTATTTTTAAAGGATTTATAAGGCTACCGCCGTCATTCTCGCTTTGATTCAAAACGTTTAATGAACAGTTATCCATCAACAACCGCAAGTTTATCACTAATTTAAGGAGTTGTTATGAAGATTCGTCCTTTGCAAGACCGCATTCTGGTTCAACCCATCAAGGAAAAGGAAGTTCGTAAGGGTGGCATCATTATCCCCGATTCGGCGAAGGAAAAGCCGATCGAAGGCCGGGTGAAGGCCGTCGGCGCCGGCAAGGTGGGAGACGACGGCAAACGTCTGAAACCCGACGTGAAAATCGGCGACAAGGTGCTGTACAGCAAGTACGGCGGCACCGAGATCAAAATTGACGGCGAGGAGCACCTGCTGATGCGGGAAGACGACATCCTCGGCATTCTCGAATAAACCATCCGAACCCAAAAAACACCATTCATCTTTTTGAAGGAGATTGAGTTATATGGCCAAGCAAATTGTTTACGATGAGACAGCACGACACAAAATTATGTCCGGCGTTAACCAGCTGGCGGACACCGTCAGGCTGACGTTGGGCCCGAAAGGCCGCAACGTGGTGATCGACAAGAAATTCGGCTCGCCCGTAATCACCAAGGACGGCGTGACCGTAGCCAAGGAAATCGAACTGCAGGACCCGTTCGAGAACATGGGCGCACAGATGGTCAATGAAGTGGCCAGCAAAACCAGTGACAACGCCGGTGACGGCACCACCACGGCGACCATTCTGGCGCAGGCGATTTTTCGCGAAGGCCTGAAATACGTCACCGCCGGCGCCAACCCGATGGACATCAAACGCGGCATCGAGAAAGCCGTGATCGTGGTCACTAAGGAAATTGAGAAACAGGCCAAGCCGACCAAGGATAAAACCGAAATCGCCCAGGTCGGAACCATTTCCGCCAACCACGACAACGCCATCGGCGATATCATTGCCGAAGCGATGGACAAGGTCGGTAAAGACGGCGTCATCACCGTGGAAGAAGCCAAGACATTGGAAACCACTCTGGAAATCGTGGAGGGGATGCAATTTGACCGCGGTTACCTGTCTCCCTACTTCGTGACCGATGCCGAGCGCATGGAAGCGGTATTGGAAGACGCCTACATCCTCCTGCACGAAAAGAAGATTACCAACATGAAAGACCTTCTGCCCATCCTGGAAAAAGTAGCCAAGGGCGGCAAACCCCTGTTGCTTCTCGCTGAAGATATCGAAGGCGAAGCACTGGCCACCCTGGTGGTCAATAAACTGCGCGGCACCCTGAACGTGTGCGCCGTCAAAGCCCCGGGCTTCGGCGACCGCCGTAAGGACATGTTGAACGACCTCGCCATTCTCACCGGCGGCCAGGTGATCACCGAGGACATCGGCGTGAAACTGGAGAACGTGACCATCGACGATCTGGGCCTGGCCAAGCGCATTACCATCGATAAAGAGAACACCATCATCGTCGACGGCAAGGGCAAAGCGTCCGAGATCCAGGGCCGGGTCAAGCAGATCCGCAACCAGATCGAGGAAACCACGTCCGACTACGACAGCGAGAAACTGCAGGAGCGGTTGGCGAAACTGGTCGGCGGCGTGGCCATCATCAAAGTCGGTGCCGCCACCGAGACCGAGATGAAAGAAAAGAAAGCCCGCGTTGAAGACGCCCTGCACGCCACCCGTGCCGCGGTTGAAGAGGGTATCGTGGCCGGCGGCGGGGTAGCGTATCTGCGTTGTATGAAAGCGCTTAATAAAATTGAAGGCGAACACGACTTCCTGCTGGGCGTCAAGATCATCCGGCGCGCGCTGGAGGAGCCGATTCGACAGATCGCCACCAACGCCGGCGAAGAAGGCACCGTGATCGTCGAAAAGGTCAAGGGCCTGAAGGGCAACACCGGTTACGATGCCCGCACCGGCGACTACGTCGATATGATCAAGGAAGGCATCATCGACCCGGCCAAGGTCGCCCGCACCGCATTGCAGAACGCGGCCAGCATTTCGGGACTCCTGCTCACCACGGAAGCGTTGATCGCCGACCTTCCGGAAGAGAAGGACGAGGCTGCCCACGGTCCGGCCGGCGGCGGCATGGGAGGCATGGGCGGTATGGGCGGCATGATGTAATCCCGCTCTCCCTTAAGCGCGAAACACCGACCCCCGGTCTCCGGACTGGGGGTTTTTCTTTTAAATTTGACTTTCCCCCAAAAATCAAATAACATCATGTAAATCAACTATTTAAACCCAATCCGAACTTGTGTCTCGGAAGCATGGACCGCGCTGGAGAGGTGTTTCGCCCCTTCGGTAGGGAGTTCGTACGCCCGGTTCACACCCCACTAAACTTTTGTTGCCAGTTGTGTTAAATTCAGGGGCCTTTTGAGACTCAACCCGGGCGTTGGTTCGCCACCGGTCGATCCGTTTTAAATCATCAACCTCCCCTGTGGGTTTCTATTGATCAGCCTCCTGCAAGCTCACCCACGCGCCCCGCTGAGATCCCGATTTATTGAAGCGGGTTTTTGCCTCCTGTTGATCGTATTGTGCTCCCTGCCGCCCACGGCGCGGGCGGATTCGCCCTTGTCGCTGGTGATCGAAAACCAGACCTATATCTACAACCGGGAACGCGCCAAGGAAGTGGATTTAAGTTTGCGGGCCCGGGGGTTCACCCTGATCGGCAACCTCACGAAGTCATTTTTCCGGTACCGGCTCAGCGATCAATTGCGGATTGAAGCGGGCGTTTTGTGGAATTTCGAATTCGGCGAGGACGATCAACCGGACGAGGTGGACCCGGTGATCGCCCTGCATTGGG
>SMVT01000024.1 GCA_004357365.1 Nitrospina sp. | reverse complement strand
CTTATTCTCATCTGACCGCGCGCCCCCGACCACGGCGTCGAGCAGCGTCTGGGTATTGGGGGACGGTGCGTGAGCGACGATGAGGAGCCGTCTCTGGGTCATGGCGCCGTCGAGTATCGTGCACCCAGGCCGGGCGTTTCAAGCCTTGTCCCGCCCTGACGGTCAATCCGGGCGCTGATCATGCGGCTCATCCGCCGCCCGATCTCCATCGCTCTCGCCTGGCGCGGAATCGAAGTGGCTGTTCCATTCGTCAAGGATCGGGTGGCCAGGGAAAATACCGGGGAGGAGACGGCTTGGTGCGGGAAATCGAATTTTTGAAACCCCTCAACGTGGCCATCCTTTCCGAACGCCGTGTTTACGCCCCCTATGGATTGGAAGGAGGTGAGCCGGGAGCACTCGGGGAAAATTGGTTCGTTAAAAAGGATGGAACCTCTCTCAATCTGGGAGGAAAAAATGAAATCTCCGTCCAACCGGGTGACCGCATTCGCATCCTCACTCCCGGCGGCGGCGGATATGGCACACCAGATCATTTAACCTAGATCCTCATCCGTACGACCTCAATTCGAGGCGTCCGGTAAGGGTCAGCGTTTCTTTTTACCGGTCTTTTTATCCTTCCAGGTCAACAGCCAACGTTGAATGATCCTGAGTTTCGGCGAGCCGGTAAACTTCCGGCGCTTGATTTTGGGAGTCGACTCGTACTGCAGGCGGGCGATGACCGTCGGCGCCACCGCTTCCTCAACCATCACCCCGCGCTGGGCGTGTTCGAGATTTTTAGAAGCGCACACATCGCGGAAGGCCAGCATCAGGCGGCAGTCCAGAGGCCGGTCCTCGTGGATCATACAAGACTCATCTTCATCCAGAAACGGGCACCGCTGATTGATCACCGTCTGGTACCAGTCCACCGTTTCCGGGTCGACCCCGGACTCCAGCACCTTGGCCACCCGCTGGACGGTTTTTCCGGAATTTTCGATGATCTCGTTGAGGTCGATGCCCTTTGCGCGCGCGCCATTCACCATGCCGTCCCATTCGAACTGGGTATGGGCCACGCCGGTGTAACAACAGTGACTGCATCCCTTACGGCAGGTTAAGGGAGGTGCTTTGGCGGCGTAGGCACGGTCGAGCACTTTCCAGAATGCTTTAAGAAGGGGAATCTTCTCGGCCTTGGCCAGCGCCCGGGTCTCCGCCAGCATGGCTTCGTAAGCGTACTGGATTTCCGCTTCGGTAAACTTCTGCTTTATATAATGGCGCAACTCTTCCGGGTCGGTCACTCCCTGAATAAAAGCGCCAATCTGATCGGAATAAAGGGTCATGAGCAAATAAGGTTCGCTTCGGTTGAAAGAAACAAAATACCATTCTCTTTATAAGGAAGGCAATAGTCATTGGAAAGGGAATGGGGAACGGAGGGCGGGGAAGGGATAATAATCGTTATTTGGGTTGCTTGGCCACGTACTTCAATTGCAGTTCGTAGATCAGCTGTTCCACCAGTTTGGCTTCATCCGCATCGAGATTATTTTTGGTTTTTTCCTTGAGCATAATGAGGATATCGATCGTCTGCTTGACAGCCGGCAGGTTTTCCTCTTTCTTGCCGGTTATGGGATCGGGGATGTCTCCCAGATGGTAAAATGCGGACGAGGTCAGGGACAACATGAACGTGGAAAAGTTGAGTTCAAAACCCTGCGGGGGCGACTCCTTCTCCTCCGGCGGTGCCTGTTCTTTGGGTTGCGATGCGTCGGCGGCTTTGGCTTCCTCTTCGGACTGATTGGAGGAGCGTTTGTCTTTGATGGTGAAGCCCGGTCCTTCCACGTCGCTCATGATCCGATCTCCCTGAAGGCTGGGTTGCCAGCGTAATTGCCGCAAGCATAGCAGTTAGTCCGGGGCTTGTCAAAATCGGGGTGCCGGTTGTTGCCCTATCCGGGTTTTGTTATGATAGAAATCCTATGGTTGACAAGCTTATCGCGGTCCTGAGTCTACTGATCCTGCTGGGCGGGTGCTCCGCCCTGTCCGTTCGTATGGCGAGTCCCCTGGTGGAAAGCCAGTACGCCGCCATCAATGAAGAATCCGATCTTTTGCTGGCGGAACACGCCATCCCCACCAGCCTGAAAATGCTCGAAGGCCTGTTGCGGGAGGACCCGGACAACGCCATTGTGTTGAGCCGGCTCGCGGAAGGGTATTGCGGATACGCCTTCAGTTTCGCGGAGGATACCGATCCGGAGCGCGCCTCACGCCTGTACCTGAGGGGGCGCGATTTTGCCGAACGGTTGCTGATCCTTTACGGAGCGCCGGAAAACCTGACCCGGCAGAACCCGGAACAATTCAAACAATCGGTGCAGGCGTTGAACGCGGATCACCGCAACGGTTTGTTTTGGATGAGCCAGTGCTGGGCCAACTGGCTGATGATCAACCTGGACGATTTGCAGGCCTTTGTGGCCATGGCCCAGGTGGAAACCGCCATGCAAAGAATGCTGGAGCTGGACGCGTCCTACCACTATGCCGGGCCGCATCTGTTTTTCGGCGTGTTTTATGGCGGCCGCCCGAAGATGCTGGGAGGGAATCCGGACAAGGCCCGCCAGCATTTCGACCTGTGCCTCAAGCTCGTGGAACGCAAATATCTGATCGCCCAGTTGCTGTACGCGAAATTCTATGCGGTCCAGGTCCAGGACCGCGAGCTGTTCAAAAAACTGTTGAACGAGGTCCTGGAAGCCCCGACGGATATCCTACCCGAACAACGGCTGGCCAATGCCGTGGCGAAAAGGAAGGCCCAAACCCTTTTGGAGACGGCGGATGAATTATTTTAAACGCAGTAAAATGTTACTTTCCCGATGGCCGGACATTAACAAAAGAATCTTTCGCCACGCGACTTTGGGGTGCATCGTTTGCGGCATTCTCGCCTCCCTGTTGTTTGCGCTGGTGCTGATTTTCGCCGAGGCGCCGGACGCGCTGGCGGCCCCCAAAACCCGCATCAAATTTTCCACCCTGGCTCCCGAAGGATCCTCGTGGATGAAAGCGATGCGCTCTCTGGAAAAAGAATTGCAACGCGTGACCGAAGGTGAGGTGGGGTTCAAGTTTTATCCCGGCGGCGTTTCGGGAGACGAGATCGACGTCATCCGCAAAATGCGCATCGGCCAGATTCATGCGGCGGGATTTACCGGCGTAGGCCTCGGAGAAATCCTGCCGGAAGTGCGCGTTCTGGATCTGCCGTTTTTGTTCCGCAACGACCGGGAGATTGAAGTCATCTATGAAAAAATGAGGGATTATTTCACCGCCCGCTTCGAGGAGAAAGGTTACATCCTGCTCGGCTGGGTTCCGGTGGGATGGATTCATTTCTTTTCCAAGGAGCCGGTGTCCACCATAGCCAGCCTGCGGCCGAAGAAGGCCTGGATGTGGGAGGGCGATCCGCTGGTGGAGGAGACCTACAGGCAACTCGGCGTCAGCCCGCATCCGCTTTCGGTGACAAACGTCCTGTTGTCTTTGCAGACGGGAATGGTGGATACGGTGTACGCCTCCCCGATGGCTGCGCTGGTCCTGCAGTGGTTCACCAAGGTGAAATACATGTCCGAGTTGCGTATGGCCAACGCCACCGGCGGGGTGTTGATTACGAAGCGCGCGTTCAACCGTTTGCCGGACAAACATCAAAAAGCCGTCCGGGAAGTCAGTAAAAATTACCTGAAAAAACTGGTGAAGAAAGTTCAGGAAGACAACAACATGGCCATTATCGTCATGCAACAGAACGGACTGAAAATGACGCCCCTGCCCGACGCCGGCGAGCTCGAAAAATTTTATGCCGTGGGGAGAGAAGTTCAAGCCAAAATGAAAGGCAAGCTGTTCAGCCAATCCGCCCTCGATCAGGTCGAGTCCCACCTCAAGGCCCTCCGCTAGTCCGGAGCGGTCCTTCTGCCGAGTTTCTATTCAGGTAGGGTTGGTCAACTGCGTTGCCGCCCAGCGCGCGAGTTGTTCCCGTCCGATTTTGGCGTTGTGCCGGATGTCCACCGGAAACGCCGGGTGATACAGCACTTTTAGAATCGGCCGGGTGATGGCGTGGGAAGCGCCTAATTTTAATAATTCTTGAGTGACCGATTCCCGGTCGAGGTTTTCCTCCGCTTCAATAATGATGACGGGTGTCTGGTTGGCTTTCGGACCCACGCCAACCAAGGCCGAGCGTTTTACTTTCGGATGGGTATTGAAAACCGCTTCGCAGGGAATGGTGAACAACACGTCCTCCGAGGTTTGGACGCGATGACTCTTCCGTCCGCAAAACCACAGACGGTTTTGTTCGTCGAGGTAACCCACATCCCCCATGCGGTGCCAGAAGGTTTCGCCGTCGCGGATTTTAGCCCGGCGCGTGGCCTCTTCCAGATTAAAATATTGTTGCGTCACCCAGGGACTTTGGACCACCACCTCGCCGATGGTGCCATCGGGCACCGCCAGTGAATCGTCCCATGGGTCCACCGCGTCGTCGGTGATTTTTATGATTTTGAGAGTCAGCCCGTCCACCGCCTTGCCCACGCAGGTCCCCTTGCCCTGTCGGGTCTGTTCCCAGGTATGGTCCAGGATTTCGCGGTGGGAAATGGAAGCCACCGGCAAGGCTTCGGTCGCGCCGTAGGGGGTGTGGATCACCGCGTCGGGAGACAGGATGCGGTCGAACCGTTCCAGCAGACTGCCCGGCACCGGTGCTCCCGCCATCATGATGCGTTTGAGCGTCGGCAGTTGAATGTTTTTTTCCAGGCAGAATCGGGACACGGTGTTCCACAGTGCGGGCGAACCGAAACTGGTGGTGATGGCATATTGCTGGATGTGTTGAATGAGGGTTTGCGGATTCACCTGTGCGGGCCGGGCCGGGTCCATATCCGGAATCACGCAGGTCATGCCCAGCACCACGCCGAACAGAGCGAACAACGGGAAGGTGGGCAGATCCATTTCCCCCGGTTCGATTTGAAACATGCGCCGCAGCAACTCCACCTGTTGAAAGAACATACGGTGGGTGTACAGCACGCCCTTGGCAGGGCCGGTACTGCCGCTGGTGAACAGAATGGCGGCGGGGTCGTCCGGCGCCACCGTTTCGGAAGGAGTCTCCGTCCCGCCCCGGTGGCGAATCCGTTTCAACGTGGCGCCCCCCCAGAACCACCGCCGGCCGACGGTTACGTTCAATTGGACGCTCTTAAAGGATTTGGAAAACCACAGGCGCGCGGCATGGGCCAGGGGCACCGCGATCATGCCTTGGGGTTGGACGCTGGCAATACAGTTGAGAACGTTGCGGCGGCCCAGACCGGGATCGATCAATACGGGAACCGCGCCGATTTTGAACAGCCCAAAGGTGAGGGCGATGAAATCGATGCCGGAAGGCACCATCACCAGCACCCGGTCACCCTGGGCAAAGCCATAGCGGCGCAGACCATTCGCCAGGCGGTTCGCGTCCCGGTCGAGTTGCCGGAACGTCATTCTGGAAACGGAGCCGCCACGGGGAACGATGAGGGCATCGGCCTCGCCTCTTTCCTCCGCCAGGCGTTCCAGGGTGTGCGCAATGTTTTCCGGAGAAGGGGCGGTCATAAGGCGTTACAGACCCAGCGCGGTTTTGATCAGGGGCAGGGTGACTTTATGTTTTTGGCGGAGCGATTCTTCGTTGATGCCGGTGACCGCGTTTTTGACCGACTGAAAATCCCGTGGAATGCGTTTCAGCAGATACGCGACGATTTTATCCGGAACGTCCAGGGAGACGTCCTCCGCCAGTTTATGGATCAACTGCGCG
>SMVT01000023.1 GCA_004357365.1 Nitrospina sp. | reverse complement strand
CTCTCCGCCCTGGAAAATAAGTTGACCGAGGCGGAACTGAAGGCCATGCTCTCCGGCGAAAGCGACGGCAATAACGCCATCCTCGCCATCAACTCCGGCGCCGGGGGAACCGAATCGCAGGACTGGGCCAGCATGCTGTTGCGCATGTACCTCCGCTGGGGCGAGCGCAACAGCTACCAGACGGAAGTGCTCGACATGCAGTATGGGGAGGAGGCCGGGATCAAAAGCGCCACGGTCCTGTTCACCGGCGATTACACCTACGGGTACCTGAAAGCGGAGATCGGCGTGCACCGGCTGGTACGCATCTCGCCGTTCGATTCCAACAAGCGGCGGCACACGTCTTTCGCCTCGGTGTTCGTGTATCCGGAAGTGGCGGAAGACGTCGAGATCGAAATCCGCGACGACGATCTGAAGATCGACGTTTACCGCGCCTCCGGTCCGGGCGGTCAGGGGGTCAACACCACCGACTCCGCGGTGCGCATCACTCACCATCCGACGGGGATCGTCGTGCAGTGCCAGAACGAACGCTCCCAGCACAAGAACAAGGCGTCGGCCATGAAAGTGCTGAGGGCGCGCCTTTACGAATTCGAAAAGGAAAAAAAGGACGAAGAGAAAAAGGCCAAGGAAAAGGAGAAGAAGAAAATCGAATGGGGCAGCCAGATCCGCTCCTACGTTCTGCATCCTTACCGCATGGCCAAGGACCTGCGCACCGGCGTGGAGATGGGCAACGTGGACGCGGTGCTGGACGGTGATCTGGGCCGCTTCATTGAAGCGTATTTGTTAAAGGTAAACGTCACCGCCTAAGCGGCGGTTCAAAAAATATGAAACCGATTTTACATCCATCGCTGGTGAACGACCCGTTGGGCGACCCCGGCTTATTCGTGCAGTTTTTGTACGAGAAGCGGGCATTCCTGTTCGACCTCGGGGATTTATCGCCGCTCACCCACGCGGATTTACTAAAGGTGTCGCACGTATTCGTCAGCCATACGCATATCGACCATTTCATCGGGTTCGACCACTTTCTGCGCGCGGTGTTCGGACGTGGCAAGACGATTACCCTGTACGGTCCGGAACACTTTATCGCCAATGTCGCGGGCAAGCTGGCCGGGTTCACCTGGAACCTGGTCGACCGTTATGCGGAGTCCCTCACGCTGGAAGTGGTGGAAGTGCATGCGAACCGGTTGCACAAAGCCACGTTCCGCGCCATCGACCGGTTTCAAAAGAACGACGAACGGGAAGAGCCCTTCCAGGACGGACTGATTCTCGACGAGCCGGCGCTGTCCGTCTCCGCGGCCATTTTGGAGCACCGGGTCACTTGTCTGGGTTTCGCGCTCAAGGAAAAATCCCACGTCAACATCAACAAGGCGGAATTGACCGCGATGAACCTGGAGCCGGGCGCGTGGCTCAACCGGCTCAAGCAGAAAATTTTTGAAGGCGCGGCGGATGATCTTGCGATTCCGGTGCCGGTGGGGGGTAACGGCGCTAAGGAGTCGCGTGAGTATTCGTTGGGAGAATTGAAGAAAAAGCTGGTGACGATCACGCCGGGGCAGAAGATCGCCTACATCGTCGACACGGTGTATACCCCGGAGAACGTCCCGCGTATCGTGGATCTGGTGCGCGGGGCCGATCTGTTGTTCTGCGAATCCCCGTTCATCGCCGAAGAAGAGGATCGGGCGCGTGACCGCTGCCACCTCACCACCCGGCAGGCGGGGCTTCTGGCGAAGGAAGCCGGGGTCAAGCAACTCAAGGTGTTTCATTTTTCCCCGCGGCATTCCCACCAGACCGAACGCATGGTCCGCGAGGCGGACGAATCCTTTCGCGGTGAATAATATCACCGTCATCATTAATAAACCTTGATCTAAGTGTAAAAGAAGGTGTTGCTACAATAATTCCCCTCCTTACCAAGGAGGGGATACAGGGGAAGTTAGGGTGCTCCCTACCTTGCTCTTAAGTCACCCCTCACCTCAATCCTCTCCCCATGAGGGGAGAGGAGAAAATCAGCACCGGGCCTTGCCCGGCCCCACATGTATCCTCCCCTCAGTAAGGGGAGGAATATTTAGGTTTCCCGTTACGCAAAGGTCTTCTTAAAATCCCAGCTATTATTCAAAAAGGGCGAAAATACCGTCGCGGTAATCCTTGCCGATCATTGCCCAGTCATATTTTTGAACCGATTCGCGGGCCTGATCGGCAATGAATTCGGTATCGGCGTTGAGGCCTTTCTTGATTTTATGCGCCAGGTCTTCCGGATTTTGGGGTTCGGCCAGAAATCCATTGTATCCCTCGACGATCACATCCGGCGCGCCGGCCACGCGGGTGGCGACCACCGGTTTGCCGGAGGCGAGGGCTTCCAAAAGGACCACCGGCAATCCTTCGGTTTCCCCGCTGGCATCGATGATCGAAGGCACCACCACCAGATCCGCCGCCTGCAAATACTTGCGCACGGCGTCTTTGCCCTGTTGCCCGGCGAAGGTCACCCGGGATTCCAGTCCCAGTTGCCGGGTTTCGCGTTTCAGTGTCTGCTCCAGCAGTCCGGAACCGACGATGACGAGATAGCCGTCCGCCCGTTCCCGGGCAATGGCATGAAAAGCCCGGAGCAAATAAGTGACGCCTTTTTTTTCGTTGAGCTTGCCGATGTACAAAATCATTTTTCCGGAAGGCAGGTCCAGCTCCGCGCGCACCGCCGCCGGGTCCTTTTGTTCTTCATAATAATAGGTGTCGATACCCATCGGCAGAATCCGGCAGGCCACCGGTTCCTGCACCAGTTGTTCCAGGACCTGCCGGTTGTAGGAGCTGACGCTGTAAATGAGATCGGACCGGCGGACGATCCTCTGCGCCATGGCCTTTCCGAGAGGCAGGCGCCGCAGGGCGAACAGTCCCGCCGCGTGAATCGTCAATACCTGTTTGCAGGGCAGGTGCGCGGGCAACAGGGAGGCGATGAAACCCTGCGGGATCATCCAATGGCTGTTGACCACGTCGATTCGATATTTGCGGACGGTGCGGCGCAGGGCCATCCACTGGCAGAACAAAAACGAGGGTATCTGGGCGTAGGCCCAGGGATTGGATTTGAGGCTGGCCCGCATGCCGGTGCCATAAGCCAGCGACTGCTGGTGTTCGGGGAAATAAGGGAAGCGGATCACTCGTAGCCCCTCCAGGTTTTCGGACAGGGCCGCGCCGGGAGTGTGCGGCGCCAGCGCGTACACTTCGAAATAGCGCCTCAGTTCCAGTCCCAGCTCGAATACGAACCGCGGAATTTCGGTATCGTTTTCCCAGCGGGGGAAGGTCGACGCGAATAACAGCAGTTTCCGGTTCATGGTTGGGGGGTTCCAGGCGCGGCCTCCGCGGGTTTCAATTGAAACAGCATGATGCAGCTTCCCGACAGCAACGGGCCGACGCGTCCCATGCGCTGGCTGACGAAGCGTTCCACGCCGATGAATTTTTTGATGAATGCGAAGGCATTCTGCCACTGGAACCGGCCGTAGACGAATATGGGAAAAAGCCGGAACAGGGATTCGTACGGGGTTTCGTAATCGACTTGATCCGATTTCAGGCTTTCCTGGTAGAGGGCGATGTTGGTTTTCACTCGGTCCGGCTATGGATGGGTTGCGGGAAAGGGGTGCTGCGGATCGTGTTCCCGGATGTTCGTCGCTTCTTTTATTCAGTATATGGCTTCTTAAGGGAGCCGTAAAGCTCCATGTAGCGGTCCATAACGGCGTTCCATCCGAACTCCTTCACCACTTTCTCGCGGATATGGCGGCCGAATTCCAGGCGCATATCGGGTTGCCCGAGTTGCAGGATGCGGTCGCAAATCATGTCCGGGTCGGCGGGAACGATGAACCCGTTGGCGCCCGAGGAGATGATTTCATTGGCGAGGCCCACCGGTGTGGCGATGATGGGCAGTCCGCTGGCCGCCGCGGCCAGCAGGGTTTCGCCGGAGGTTTCGTAGGCGGAAGGGTAGATGAACAGGTCCGCATTGCGGTAGCACTGTTCCAGGTCTTCTGCGGACGGGTCGCCCAGCCACTCCACCCGGTCTTCGATGCCCAGTGACTTGGCGAGCTTTTTCAGTTCCGTGATGTATTCCGCGGAGCCCTCGTTTTCAATAATGTCGTTGGTGGCGACCAGCGTGACCCGAAAAGGAAGCGTCAGTTTGCGGGCGGCGCGCAACAACAATTCCACACGCCGGAGGCGGGTCAAAGGTCCGGCGAACAACAGGTTCAAAGGCGATCCGGACCGGGACGAGCGGTCGACTGCCGCACCCGACACATCGAGGCCGTCGGGAATGATATGCAGTTTGTCCTTGTGGATACCGAAATCCAGCGCCTCGTAGTATTCCATTTGAGAAGACACCACCACCGCGTCCGCCCATTTGGCGGTGATCTTAAACGTCAAACCGTCATGGAGCTTATAGAAGAACTGTCGAGACGCGGAAGGAGGATCTTTTGTGTAACCCAGGAGCGAGCCGTGGGTGCTCAGGACAAACGGTTTTTTCCGGATCGACGCAAAAAAAAAGAGCAGTCCGTTTGAAAGGTGCGGTACAGGTGGCTGTGCAGGATATGATAATTGCGCAGGTAGGTCATCATCCCGAAGCTGACCCGGTAATTGCCCAGCGCCCACTGGACGGGGATCCGGGTTACCCGGACCCGGCCCAACGTTTCCTTGGTTAAGGATCCGCCGTCGGTCGGGGAAACCGTAGTGAGTAATGGGGATCGGATTCCCTTCTGCTCCAACCGGTTTGAAATCTGCCAGGCCTGCTGGGACACTTCATGACGGTTGGGCTGGAAGGAATCGATGGTTCTGAGGATTCTCAAGGTTATGCCGGGCCGGAAGGTTTACAGGTTCGGAACGCATCGCATCAGGGGCGAACGCTTCCCAAGAGTCCATCCGGCGGATATTCTAGCCCAGATGTTCGGCGAAGTAAACCAGGCCGGAGAGAACCGGCTTACTTGCTGCGGCGCAGACTGCCGTGACGAATCATTTTCTTTTCCCGCTTGGTGGAGCGACGCAGACGCGCCGACATCGCTTTCACAATGGGAAACCAGGCTTTCGGATCCTTTTGAGCCATGGTATTTAAATCGTCACGGGAGATCAGGGTCACCTTGCTGTTTTCCAGAGCGGTGGCCGTCGCACTACGGGGACCGCCGTCAATCATACCGAGCTCACCGAAGATTTCGTTTTTTCCCAGAATGTCGAGCACCTCAACGTTGCCGTCCATGCGTTTGCGGGACACTTCAATCTGACCGTCTTCGATGATAAATGCAAAATCACTCTGGCTGCCTTCGCGAAAAACAACCTGTCCTTTTTTCATGTATTGTATTCCTGTCATGGTTCAATCTCCCCCGAGAAGGGTTTGGGTTGGAAAAGGGTTGTCCTTACGCGGGTTGCAAGACTCCGGCCAATTTCAAACCCGGCCGGGGGATTTGTTTTAAGAGACTGAAAATCAATGGAATTTAGATTTTCACAGGGCGGGGCAATTAACCTGCAAATAGGGAAACTGTATGAAATTTAATAACTTTGGATGATAATTTTTAAAAATTTTATACAGCGGGGACCGGGCTTCGCGTAAAGGTCCGGGAGCAGGGCGTTCTGGAATGGGAGGCCTTTGCAGGTAAGTGTCACCTTGAGCTTGCCGAAGAGGGGCCCCTACTTGTCAAGCTTCGACAGGCTCAGCATGACAAGTAGTCCAATGGCCGCTTACGAATGGCCCTAGGTCAGGTTGCGGTTAATCCAAAGAATCATTTCGTTCAGGCGTCCATAGTCCTGTTTATTGAACTGAAACACGAGGCGGGGCAGGTCGGGGAATTCATTATGGGCCTTTTCCGCCTCCAGCGCGTCTGAGGCCTGAAAATCTCCGGTGCAGAGAATATCCTGGAATTCGTGGTTCAGGTAATCCAACACCGCCGGGGTCAGGGCCCGGGTGAAACGCAGGACGGTGAACTCATTGACATAGCGCAGGGAGTGATAATAGCGGTAGTAATCTTCGATGTGTTGTACCGCTTCCTCCGCCGAATGAACGATGTGGAACAGGTTCATGTCGATCGACGAAATATATCCCCGCGACAGGAGTTCCTCCTCGAACTGGCGCACGAAGCTTTCCCAGTAAGTGCCGTTTTCAGGTTCGGCGAGCAGAATGGGGCGCGGCATGCATTTGCCGGTCTGGAACAAGGTGAGATTTTCAAATCCTTCATCGAGGGTTCCGAACCCTCCGGGGAACAGGATGGTGGCGTCCGATTCCTTGATGAACATCAGCTTGCGGGTGAAAAAATATTTGAACTGCATCAGTTTGGAGTCGCCTTCGATATGGAGGTTGGCGCGCTGTTCCTTGGGCAGTTTGATGTTGATGCCGAAGCTGTTTTCCCTTCCGGCGCCCCGGTTGGCGGCTTCCATGACGCCTCCGCCGGCTCCGGTAATGATCATATGCCCCTTGTCGACCAGTGCCTGTGCAGTGTCCTGCGCCATCCGGTAACTGGGATCGGATTCGGGCGTCCGTGCCGAGCCGAAAATCACCACCTTGCGTTTTTCGCGGTAGGGCAGGAATACCCGGAAGGCGTGGCGCAGTTCCTTGAGGGTGTTGTTGGTCAACTTGAAGTCTCCCCGGTCCTTGTGCTCCAAGCCCATTTTCACCACAGTCGTGAGAATTTCTTTTATCAGGTCCGGCGCCGCGTCGTTGCCGCAGAAGTCCACCAGGTCCTGGATCATCTTTTCGGCCTTGGGGTCCCCTACGCTGTAATTCGATTTAGGCATTGCACTTCTCCGTTGAATCGATTATTTTTGGATAGGTAGTGAACGAGGAACGGACCGTGGATGACGAGAATCAGAAACCCGAACCCCCTATTAACGATAAACTTTTGATTTATTCCATCCTTGGAATGCTGGCGATCGGGTTTGTGAGCGTCCTGTTCGTCGCCGTGCCCTGGTTGCTTCACGACGGTTCCCCGAGCTGGAAAGAGATTTTGATCGACGACTCCATTATCATTGTCGTGATCCTCTTATTTGTTTACAGCTTTTACATGAACACCAAGATGCATTAACCCCCGCCTTGCCTCCCTGGCAGAGGCCGGTTCCCTTTCATTCATTGTACAGGACACGCTAGCGATGGCCAAAAATTGTTCCTTTGATATTGTTTCGAACGTGGATCTCCAGGAAGTGAAAAACGCCGTCAACCAAGCCATGATGGAAATTCGCCAGCGGTTTGACTTCAAGGGCAGTCAAAGCGCAATCACCCTCGACGAGAAAGTCCCTGCGCTCAATCTGGTTTCCGACGATGAACATAAAATGAAATCCGTGGTCGATGTCCTGGAGACCAAACTGATCAAACGCAAAGTGTCGCTCAAGGCCCTCGACTATGGCAAGGTGGAGGCGGCCGGCGGCAATACGGTGCGCCAGACGATTCAACTGCAACAGGGCATTCCCCAGGAAAAGGGCAAGGAAATCGTCAAGGTCATCAAGGGCATGAAGATCAAGGTCCAGGGGCAGGTGATGGACGATCAGGTGCGGGTCTCCGGCAAAAATCGGGACGACCTGCAGGCGGTGATCGCCGAACTCAAGGAAAAGGATTTCGGGATTGCCATGTCATTCACCAACTACCGGTGATTGCGTGGGTTCCGCCATCCGGTTTCCCCGAGCCACTTTGATCAACGGCAAAGCCAGCACCAACAGCGCCACGGCCACCCCGCACAACCCCAACAGCCATTCGCCGATGTAAAACGTCACCGCCAGGTTGAATGCCAGCACGCTGAAATACATCGCCGGACCCCACAGTGCTTTTCCGGCGACCTCCCGGATACCGACATCGTGGAACCCCTTGCGCGACAGCCAGGCGTCGAGCTGTGTGAAAACGAACAAAATGGCCGCGCCCACCAGAAACCAGCCGGCAAAGTTGGTGAGAGGAATATGAAAATAATCCCCCGCCTCCCGATAGGTGTAGATTTGACCCAGAAACCAGCGGTCACCGAGAAACGCCACCGGATCGATCACCACATCGAGGAGCATCATCAAGACTCCACCGG
>SMVT01000022.1 GCA_004357365.1 Nitrospina sp. | reverse complement strand
TGGCCTCGCTCAGTTCATTTTTCAAATTTCTCTGCCGCGAGGGATACCTCAAGAACAATGTGGTCAAATCCATACCCGCTCCCAAAAAGAAAAACTATCTCCCCTCCTTTTTATCGGTGGATGACATCTTCCGCCTGGTGGAATTGCCCGAGGCCGCCACCTATATCGGGTCGAGGGACCGCGCCATCCTCGAAATATTTTACAGCACCGGAATGCGGATCAACGAACTGGTGACGTTACAGATGGATTTCATTCATCTCGAAAGCCGGCGGGTCAAGGTGCTGGGAAAGGGTAAAAAGGAACGCTGGTTGCCGCTGGGGAAAAAAGCTATTGCGGCGCTCGAGGATTATCTGAACCGGAGGCAGATCCTGATCCGGACGAAAAAGCCGGACCCTGCACCCACCGCGGTCTTTTTAAATACGCGGGGACGCGGCTTGACCGCCCGGGGCGTCCGCAAAATCGTCGGAAGCTATCTCGATCAACTGGTATCGGGGCGCTATTCACCGCATTCGCTCCGCCATTCCTTCGCCACCCACCTGCTGGAAGGCGGGGCCGATCTGCGCACCATACAAGAGATGCTGGGTCACGCCAGCCTGTCCACCACCCAGAAATACCTGCACCTGACGGTGGACCGGCTGATTGAAACCTACGACCGGGCCCACCCCCGGGCACAACTCCCAAAATCCCTGTCACCCAAACACTCTTGAGGCAAAAGAACAAAAATTTTCCCAAGCCTCTCCCCGAAAAGAGAGGCTTGGGAACGGAAGCGTTCAACAGGAGAAAAGACTATTCCATTTGAAATGTGTGCATGATCTCATCAAACACGGGATCATACTGCCAGCCTGAATCCCTACCGGTTGTCGCGGTGACAACCAACTTTTTCCCCATGGGTTTTTCAAAAAAGTAAAATGTCTGGGTGAGCTCGAAATCATTGAACTCCGTGTGAGTGATGAGCTTAACCCCATTGTGATTCCCGGCGAAAAACGGGGTTTGGCTAATTAATTTTGCCTTCATTAATTTTTCCAGATGCACAAAACTCAATTGAATATAGGTGTCCATCGGCCCGCTGTAATGTTCTTCCTGAAGATTGATATTGGGCGTAAAATTACCGACACGGGTGCCAAACAAACCTTTATACGGCGAACCGGGAAAATCCCTGACGGTCCAGCCATCCGGGGGATTCACCGAATAACCACCGCCCAATTCCTCGGCGGAACCAATCATCGGCCAACTGAGCAGCAGGGCGAAAACCAAAAAACCAGTCCATTTTTTCATAACAAATCTCCTCTTAAAACTTTTCTGAACCCCGCAGGGTCCAGGCCCCCACCATTCATAAATCGGCCCCATTGCCTTTGACAGCATAGGGGCGCGCCGCGGATCCTCAATCCAAACTATCATCTATGTAAATTAGTATAAGATCGCTTGAGCTTATAGTATAGTGAAAACACCGGAAATCCGACCCTCCGAAAGGCCCGTCGGATAACAAATAAATATTTGATTAAGAACGCATTATCGCGAAAACTCCGGGTATGAAAAACGCCATCAAAAAGGTTAAAATAGCCCCATGACCCAGCACCCGGAAATTCACGGCACCACCATTCTGGTGGTGCGGACTAATGGTAAAGTTGCAGTGGGCGGCGACGGCCAGGTCACCCTGGGCAACACCATCATGAAACACACCGCCAGCAAGGTCCGCCGGATGTATAAGGATAAAATCATCGGTGGATTCGCCGGCAGCACGGCCGACGCCTTCGCCCTGTTTGCCCGGTTCGAGGAAAAGCTGGAAAAGTACAACGGCAACCTCGCCCGCTCGGCGGTGGAACTGGCCAAGGACTGGCGCACCGACAAACTGCTGAGACGCCTCGAGGCCCTGCTGGTGATCGTCGATGAAGAAAAATCGTTTCTGATCTCCGGCACCGGCGACGTGATCGAGCCCGACGACGGCATCATGGGTATCGGCTCCGGCGGCATGTTCGCCCAGGCTGCCGCCCAGGCCCTGGCGGCGCACACGCAGATGGGAGCGCGGCAGATCGTGGAAGAGGCAATGAAGATCGCCGGGTCCATTTGTATTTATACCAATTCGAACCTCACGATTGAGGAACTGTAATTTATGGAACCCGCATTGGAAAGACCCAAAACCGCGGAGCAGTCCCGGCAGGATTTCATGGCGTCGCTGACGCCGAAAAAAATCGTCAGCGAACTGGACAATTTTATCGTCGGGCAGACCCAGGCCAAGCGGGCCGTGGCCATCGCCCTGCGCAACCGGTGGCGGCGGCTACAACTGCCCGAGAACATGCGGGACGAAGTGGCGCCCAAAAATATTCTCATGATCGGCCCCACCGGCGTCGGCAAAACCGAAATCGCCCGGCGGCTGGCGAAGCTGTCCCAGTCTCCCTTCATCAAGGTCGAAGCGTCCAAGTACACCGAGGTCGGCTATGTCGGACGCGACGTCGAATCGATGGTACGCGATCTGGTGGAGTTGACCAAACGCATGGTCCAGGAGGAAATGGAACAAGCAGTTCAGGAAAAAGCCCGGGAATATGCCGAAGAACGCCTGCTGGATATCCTGCTGCCCCCGCACCCGAGCCATGAGACGCCAGGAAGCGGGGAGTTCGCGTCCGATACCCTCGGCAAACAGCAGTACGAACAGACGCGGGAAAAATTCCGCGGCTATCTGCACGACGGACGGTTTGAAGACCGGGTGGTGGAAATTGAAATCGAAGAGCGGTCGGGTCCCATGATGGAAGTCATCTCGCCTCCCGGCATGGAGGAGATGGACAGCAACATCAAGGATATGCTCAGCAACCTGATGGCCAAGAAAATCAAGCACAAAAAAATGAAGGTGCCCGATGCGCTGAAAGTCCTGACCCAGCAGGAAGCGGAAAATTTGATCGATCACGACAAGATGGTGCAGGAGGCCATCGACAGGGCGCAACAGAGCGGCATCATTTTCATCGACGAGATCGACAAGATCACCGGACGCCAAAGCATGCAGGGACCGGACGTGTCGCGGGAAGGCGTTCAGCGCGATCTCCTGCCGATCGTCGAGGGCTCCAGCATCAACACCAAATACGGGATCGTCAAAACCGATCACATCCTGTTCATCGCCGCCGGCGCGTTTCATGCGTCGAAACCGTCGGACTTGATTCCGGAATTTCAGGGCCGGTTCCCGATCCGCGTCGAGCTCGAATCGTTGACCGAGGAGGATTTTTTCCGCATTCTGACCGAACCGGACAACGCGCTGATCAAACAGTACACCGGCCTCCTGGCAACGGAGGACGTGCATTTGAGATTCGAAACCAGCGCCATCCGGGAAATCGCGCGGATGTCCGCCTACGTCAACGAACGCACGGAGAACATCGGCGCACGGCGGCTCCAGACAGTCATGGAAAAACTGCTGGAGAGCATTTCGTTCGACGCGCCGGACATGAAAAACCAGAAATATGATATCGACGCCGCTTACGTGATGAACAAACTGAAAAACATTATTGAAAACGAAGACCTGAGCCGGTACATCCTCTAACCGACCTATGAAAAAAAGCATCCAGAAAGCGGAAGTCCTGATCGAAGCCCTCCCCTTCATCAAAAGGTTTTACAACAAGACCCTGGTTATCAAATACGGCGGCAGCGCCATGGTCTCCGAGGAGTTGAAAAACAACTTCGCACTGGACGTAGTGATGATGAAATACATCGGCATCAACCCCGTCATTGTCCACGGCGGCGGACCGCAGATCGGCAAAACGCTGGAGCTGTTCGGCATTCAGTCGAAATTCATCGACGGCCAGCGCGTCACCAGCGAAGAAATGATCGACGTGGTGAAAATGGTACTGGGCGGCAAGATCAACCAGGACATCGTCTCCCTCATCAATCGGCACGGCGGCAACGCCGTCGGCATCACCGGCAAGGACGGCGATTTGATCCAGGCCAAACGGTTTCGCAAGGTCAAAAAATGTCCCGAAACCAACCGGCCGGAGATCATCGACCTCGGCCTGGTCGGCGACATCAAACGGATCAACGCCAATATCCTGAACACGCTCGACCGGGCGGAGTTCATCCCTGTCATCGCCCCCATCGGTCGCGGAGAAAATGGGGAAACACTGAATATCAACGCCGATTTCGTCGCCGCTAAAATCGCCGGTGAGCTGAAAGCGGAAAAACTGTTGCTGATGACGGACATCGAAGGCGTCAAGGACAAAAACGGCAAACTGATCACTGGCCTCACCAGGAAAGAGGCGCAAAAACTGATCCGGTCCAAGGTGATCAAGGATGGCATGCTGCCGAAGGTGAACTGTTGCCTGGAAGCGCTCAAGGAAGGGGTGGCCAAAACCCACATCGTCGACGGCCGGGTGAAACACGCCCTGCTCCTGGAACTATTCACCCAGGCCGGTGTCGGCACCCAGATCGTCGAAAAGTGAGCAGGGTGCCCCTGCAGGCCGGGCAAGGCCCGGGGCTAACTAAAAACCGTGAATTGCGCTCATCGATTCTCTTTTGCCGTTGCCGTCAGCAAGTTCCCCCTCCGGGCAGGAGCCGGGCGGCAAACCGCGGCAGGTAAATTTAAAACCCAGGCTGGCGAAAGTAACCTTTCGACCGCACTAATTTGCCCCTGCGAAATCTGCTCCGGCGCTACGCCGGTTGACATCGCATTCGGGGCTTGCTAGTTTAAGAGCCACAACCGATCTTCAACCCTTATTTATTCAACTGTTATGAGCCGAGTGATTCTTGACGAACGAAGCCGCACCATTCTTCTGGAGACGATCAACGATTTCGTAGTCACCGCCGAGCCGGTAGGCTCGCGCACGCTCTCCAAAAAGCTGTCGCAACGGCTGAGCCCCGCCACTATCCGCAACGTGATGGCGGACCTGGAAGACCTGGGCTACCTGTACCAGCCGCACACCTCCGCGGGCCGCGTTCCGACGGATCGGGGCTACCGTTATTTCGTCAATCAAATCCTCGACGCGCAGAAACTGCAGCCGGTCCCGCCCATCGTCAGCGATCCCCAGCCCTACCGCAACACCCAGACGCTGGAAGAAGTGCTGGTTTCCGCCTGCAGTCTGCTGTCGCAGAATTCCCATCAGACCGGGTTGGTGATGATCCTGGGTTTCTGGAACCTGTCGCTCAAACACATCGAGTTCATGCGTATCGAAGGCAAGCGCGTGCTGGCGGTCTTCATCTCGGATATGGGCGTGGTGAAGAAAAAGGTCGTGCGCCTCAAGGAAGAAATCCCGCAGGACCACCTGGCCGCCCTGGCCGCGTACCTGAACGAAGAGTTTACCGGCTACTCCCTGAATTCCATTCAGGTCGAACTCCGCCGCCGCATGCAAACCGAAAAAGAACATCACGACCAGTTGATGAAGAAGGCGCACGCATTATGGAACCGGATGTTTACCGATGATGAAGAGGATGGCGAACTGCTGATCGAAGGGGTAACTCACATGCTCGACCAGCCCGAGTTTTCCGCCGATCTGGAAAACATGAAAAAACTGATGAAAACGGTGGAGGAAAAAAACAAACTGATTAAACTGCTGGACCTGTGCATGAAACAAAACGGGCTGAGCATCATCATCGGCGAAGAAAACGCCGAGGAAGATATGCAGTCGGGCAGTCTGATCGCGCAGAACTACCGGCTGGATGACCAGAACATCGGCACCTTGGCGATTTTTGGTCCGAAGCGCATGGACTACCAGAAAATCATCGGTATCGTGAATTCTACCGCCAACAACGTGTCGCAAATCCTGTCGAGCAAAAGATATAAAGGAGCGTAACCAGGCTTATGAGGAAGAAGAAAAAAAAGATATTGATAGAAATCGAGCCGGAAGAAACCAAAACCCCTGAAGAGGAGGCCGCCGAAACGGAAGAGGCGCCCGTCGCCGAGGCGGTCGAGGAAGGCCCCTCGGAACTCGAAAAGGTACAACTGGAGGTGAAAGATCTCCGCGATGAAATGCTCCGGATGCGGGCCGACACGGAAAATCTCCGCAAACGCCTGCAACGCGAAAAACAGGACAGCGTCCAGTTCGCCAATGAAAGGCTCATCCGGGAACTGATCCCGATTTCCGAGAACCTCGAACGCGCCCTCGCCGCGCCCGACACCAACGTCGACAGCCTGAAGGAAGGCGTGCAGATGACCTCCAACCAGATCCTCGCCCTATTCAAAAAGGAAAAAGTCGAACCCATTCAGGCTGTGGGCGAACCCTTCGATCCCTCCCTCCACGAAGTGCTGAACCAGATCGAATCGCCCGACCACGAGGAAAATACGGTGATCGAGGAATACTCGAAGGGCTACCGCATGAACGGCCGGGTCCTGCTCCCCGCCCGGGTGGTCACCTCCAGGAAACCCACCAAAGAGGAACCGGAAGATCAGGATTCGGACAACGCCTCCACCGAAGCCGAAGCCCCGGCCTGACCGAAAAATTCCGCGCCATGCCTGAACTGCCGGAAGTCGAAACACTCCGGACCGCGCTCATTCCCCTGGTCCGCAACCAACGGCTGATCGAACTGAAATTCCTGCGTCCCGACCTGCGCTTTCCCATCCCCAGTCAACAACTGAAAAAAGAGATGGCGCAAACGGTCATCCAGGACGTCACGCGTACCGGCAAATACCTCCTGCTTCACAACGAGAAGGGGGCCATGCTATGGCACCTGGGCATGAGCGGACGAGTGGTGCAACATCCCCACCTGCAACCGGAGGAAAAACACACGCACGCGGTGTTTCATTTCGCACCGGAAACGTATTTACACTTCATCGACCCGCGCCGCTTCGGTTGCATCCTCTGGGTGCCCAAGGATGAAGGTCATCCCCTGCTCGACCACCTCGGACCCGACCCGTTTTCGGAGGAGGCGACAGCCGCTTTATTCAAAGAACGCGCGCGCACCTGTAAAGGTCCTATCAAGGGTTTTCTGATGAATGCGACCCGCATCGCCGGCATCGGCAACATCTACGCCTGCGAGGCGCTGTTCGAGGCGGGGATTCATCCGATGAAATCCGCGAATAAACTCAGCCGGCCGCAATGGGATCGATTATTGACAGAGGTGAGAAACGTGTTGCGAAAAAGTATCAATGCTGGTGGCACCACCCTGCGCGATTTTGTCAATACCGACGGCAG
>SMVT01000021.1 GCA_004357365.1 Nitrospina sp. | reverse complement strand
CTCGTTACTGACACGGACGGAAAAAGCCCGATCCATGGGTCTGAATGAAGCCCAACTGCCGGTTTACGAAAAACTGGTCGGCCGCGGGGTGAATCACCGGGTGGTCGCCCGGATGTTTGAAACGATTCATTCGCGGGAACAAAGGAAGGAGGGGGACCCCGTCATCGGCGAAAGCCATCTCGCCGCGGTGATGAAAGGGGCGGTAAAATGCGAAGGGCCCATCCAACTGGAGCCGGGCGGACCCAAGGTGGTGGCGCTGGTGGGACCCACCGGCGTCGGCAAAACCACCACCATCGCCAAGCTGGCGGCACGGTTTGCGCTTCATCAGGAAAAAAAGGTGGCGATGGTGTCGCTGGACACCTATCGCATGGGTGCCTGGGAACAGTTGGAGGCCTACGGCGAGCTGATGCAGGTTCCAGTGTCGCTGGCGGCGGACCGCAGCGAGTTTGCGCGCGTCATGGAGAAGGTCCGGGACATGGACGTGGTTCTCGTGGATACCATGGGCAAGTCGCATCGCGACCCGGATTACTGCCGGCAGTTACAGCGCGTGTTCGAGGTTGTCCCGAAGGTGGAAACGCATCTGGTGCAGAGCGCGACGTCGCAGGAGTCCGTGGTGACCCAATGCTTCAAGCAGTTCGCGCCTCTGGGAATCGACCGGGTGCTGTTCACCAAACTGGATGAAGCCGTCAACTTCGGCATGTTGTTCAATTGTTCGATCCGCTACCGGATTCCGTTTTCGTATTTCACGACGGGACAGAGCGTGCCTGAGGATATAGAAGTGGCGTCCGAGGACAAGGTAATTCGTTTGATTTTTAACTGAATTGAGCTTAAAGTGAAAAGGCTAAGTTATGGTTTTTACTGGAGTAACACGAAGTTCGGGCCGGCAGGCCGATAGCCTGAGGAGAGTCATGGGAAAAGCGCGGAGCAAACTGCCGCCGAAAGTGCTGGCGGTCAGCAGCGGCAAAGGCGGGGTCGGGAAAACCAACGTAGTGGCCAACCTGGCGTTGGCGTTGATCCGGAAAGGAAACCGGGTACTCATTTTCGATGCCGACATCGGGTTGAACAATATCGACATTCTGCTGGGGCTCACTCCCCGCTATCACATCGGCCACCTGTTCAACGGCGAAAAAACTATTGAGGAAATCCTGGTCGATGGTCCGAAGGGACTCAAGGTGCTGCCCGCAAGTAACGGCTGGCAGGAGTTGACCATGCTCGACAATAAAAAGAAGATGCTGTTGATGGAAGAGTTAGACCGTCTGATGGGCGATTACGATTATCTTATTTTCGACACCGCCGCGGGCATCTCATCCAACGTCACTTACTTTTGCAGTGCCGCGCATGAAATCCTGCTGGTGGCGACACCGGAACCGACGTCCCACACCGACGTGTACGCTCTGATCAAGGTTCTGTTTCAGAAACACAATCAGAAGCAGTTCAAGATGATCATCAATTCCGTGAAATCGGAACGCGAAGCGCTTGGAATTTACCGGCGGCTGACCGATGTGGTGGACCGGTTTCTGCCGCATGTTTCGCTCGATTACCTGGGATACATTCTCTACGACGAAAACGTCACCCGTTCGGTCCGTCAGCAGAAGCCGGTGGTGGAGCTGTACCCGCATTCCCAGGTGAGTCAGTGCATCCATCGCCTGAGTGAAAAAATTATTGAAACGCGCAATCAGATTCCGGAAGAAGGGGACCGTCCTTTTCTCTGGAAAAACGTATTTGAGGTGAGATGAGATGAGCCGCTGGGCCGTTAAAAGATTTGCCGTGGCCGCGGGCCTGGTTTCGTTTACGCTGGTTTTTTTCGGAAGCTGGTTTTATGGAGCCCGCGTCTGGTTCTCCTTTTTCCGGGGATTGGAAGGGTTCGTGGTTTTCGGGTCGCTGGCTTGGCTGGTGCTGAGCGGATGGTCCGCTCTGAAATCGAAAGAACGCCGGGGGGGAGGCGATGACCCGGACAAGGGTGTCAACCTGGACCAAACCGCCTGATGGAGAGGCCCTGAATGGCTGGAAAATCCCAAACATCCGAACAGATCGAAATTTGTCCGGAGAATACGGAGCAGATCGTCAAAGAGTATTCTCCCATGATCAAATACGTGGCGAACCGGATCGCCCTGCGCCTGCCTCCGCATATTGAAGTGGACGATCTCATCAGCGTGGGCGCCATCGGCTTGATGGATGCGATCGAAAAATATGATCCGTCCCGTGGCGCGAAATTCAAAACCTACGCCGAGTTCCGCGTGAGAGGTTCCATTCTGGATGAACTGCGCTCGCTGGACTGGGTCCCGCGGTCGGTGCGTCAGAAAGCCTCCAACCTGGATGCGGTGTCCAGCAAACTCCAGTCCAAATTGGGCCGGCTTCCCGAGGATGAGGAGATCGCGAAAGAAATGGGAGTCACACTGGAAGAATTTTTCAAAACCCTCAATGAAACCCGGAACATGCCCCTGCTGAGTCTGGAGGATTTGGGAATCGCCAGGGATTCCGGAGACAAGCAAAGCCTGCTCGACACACTGGAGGGGAGGAGCGACGTCGATCCGCAAACCCAGATGAGGTTAACGGAACTGAAAAATCTCATCGCCGCGGCGATCGATTCGCTTCCCGAAAAGGAACGGTTGATGGTTTCGCTTTACTATTACGAAGAGTTGACGATGAAGGAAATCGGGGAGGTGTTGGGGATCACCGAATCGCGTATCTCCCAGATTCATTCCAAGGCCGTCTACCGGCTGCGGACGAAATTGAAATCGCTGATTGCCGAAGAGTCCTGAGATGAACCCTGAGTGGCGGAGCAGGTTTTTCGGTCCCGCTTAACCGCCTTCAATAAATCAACGCGTTTTTTTCTTCCGGCGGGCGTGTCTTCCATCGGCGGTGAATCCACATCCACGGCTCTGGATGCTCCCGGATCACCTTCTCCAGCAACTTCTGGTATTCCTGCGTCCAGCGAAAAATATCTTTTTCCTTGTCGCCGGTTTTTTCCAGCTTTATTTCAGGAAGGAGAACGGCTTGATACGTCCCCTTTTCGGTGGGATAGGGAATGAGCGGGAGCACGGCCGCGCCGGTGGAATAACTCAACACCGCCAGCGAACGGGGTGTGGCGGCTTTTTTGCCAAAGAAATCCACAAACAATCCGCCGATACCGCCGTTCTGGTCCATCATCACCCCCACACAGAAATTGTTTTTCAAGGCCCGGACCATTTTCAGCGGCGATTCTTCCTTATGGAAAATACCGGCTCCGGAAAGGGTTCTCAAATGCATGAGGAAGGCTTCCAGGTAGGGATTGTCCAGCTTTCGCGTTATCGCATAGACTTGGGAAAAATTTTTGAATCCTAGGTAAATCCCCAAAACTTCCCAATTCCCGTAATGGGCCATCAGGTAAAAGGCGCCCTTGCCGCGCTTCAGGCTATTGTTCAAATGCTCCAAACCCTCCGGTTCGGAAGGAAAGAGTTGATAGACTCTGTGCTCTGTGTTCCGTGTAATCCAGAGGCACTGCAGAGGAGTGGTGATCATGTGGATGATGGATTGCCGGGCGATGCGGCTTTTTTCATCCGGGCTTTTGGTGTTCCCAAACGCGATGTCCAGATTGATCCGCGCGATTTTCCTCCGCTTGGGGGAACCATGATACAGCGCGTTGCCCAGAAAACGCGCCAACCGGTTGATTCCGTTCAGCGAAAGCATCTGCACGGGAAACAAAACGACGCGGAACAATACATATTCCAGAACGTAACGGATCTTTTTAGGAATTGTCTGGCGGCGGTCCAATGTAAGCTCTGATGGTATAAGGAAGGTTTGTGTTCAATAAAACGCTGGATGCCTGGCGGTGGTCCGTCGGGTCAATTCATTTCAGCAATCGCCTGCGCCAGGGCGTAACTTTTGCCATGAGTGATGGAGATGTGGATATCCTTCAGGTTCAACGCATCGAAAATATGCCGGCCCTTGCCGGTCAGGTTCAGAACCGGTTGGCCCGATTCCCGGTTCAGGATTTCCATATCCTTCCAGGCGATGCCCTGTGCCATGCCCGTTCCCAGCGATTTCAACACCGCCTCCTTGGCGGCGAACCGGGCGGCAAAGTGCTTGGACGGGTCGGCCTTGGACCGGCAGTAGTCGATTTCCTTTGAAGTAAACACGCGCTCTTCGAATTTACCGGAATATTTTTGAATCGAGTTTCTGATCCGGGAAATTTCGATTAGGTCCACTCCTGTTCCGTAAATCATGGCCGCATCCTTTGAGTGTGCATTCTTAAAGGTAGAAAATATTATAGGGCATGCGGGGGGATTTCGTAAGCCTGAATTTTAGAGGGCAGGGGAGGCTTCACTCAGGTAGATTGGGTAATATCAATTGCAGATCCTTCCGGGAAACGGCTCCTTCGCGAACTAGAATCGGCGGATTCATGGTGGCATCCAGAATCGTGGAGGGCTTTCCGCCAGGGGCCGGTCCGCCGTCGACCAAAAGATCCAGTTCCTCTCCTAAAGTGCTTGGGAATTCCCAGAGGGCTGTCGGTTCTTTGTGTCCGCTGATATTGGCACTGGGCGCCGTCAGCGGACAGTCCAACCCTTCGAGGGGTTGAAGGGTGAACAGATGCGCCGGCAGGCGGACTCCCACCTTGCCGGTTCCCGCAGTCAATTCCCTGGGGAGACCGGGGGCCGCTTTAAAAAGGAGGGTTAAGGATCCCGGCCAAAACGACCTCATCAGAAGTTTGGCCAAGGGTGTAATCTGATCCGTTAACCGGTCCACTTGATCCGGAGAGTGGATCAGCACCAGCAGCGGTTTGTCCGCCGGGCGTTGCTTGATTCGGAAAATTTTGGAGATGGCTTCGGGATTGAAGGGATCGGCACCTAACCCGTAAAACGTGTCGGTGGGAAACGCGATGACTCCTCCGGAATCCAAAACGGATTGGATCGTTTCTAGAGGTTCCCTGGAGGCTTCTGGAGATTCAAAATTGACTCGAAGGACATTAACCATGCGCGGACTGGAGTTTCCGGTTTTTGGCTTCCACCTGTTTGGCCATATCCTTTTTATACTGGTCCAATTTTTGGGTCAGCTTGGCGTCACCCAGCGCCAGTATCTGAACAGCGAGAAGCCCGGCGTTTTTCGCTCCGGCCTTGCCGATAGCCATGGTGGCGACGCTTACCCCACCCGGCATCTGCGCCGTCGATAACAGCGAGTCGAAACCCTGCAATGGACTGGAGCCGATAGGTACGCCGATCACCGGCAGAGTGGTTTCCGCCGCCACGACTCCCGCCAGATGGGCGGCGGCTCCCGCTCCCGCGATCAAAACCTGAATCCCGCGCGGGCGGGCCTGGTCCACATATTTTTTCGTGCGCGCCGGAGTCCGGTGCGCGGAAGTGACCATGACCTCGTTGGCGACCCCGAAATGGTCGAGGATTTTCGAGGCCTCCCTCATGATGGCATAATCCGAATCGCTTCCCATCATAATGCCGACCCGGGGCTTCGCGGTTTTCTTTTTGGAAGTGGCCAAAACGCTCTCCTTATTATTATAGGGCAGGTTTTTTGAACGTTGAGATTTTATAACAAGTTTGCAGGGTCAGATCAAGCAATGTCTGACTCGGCTCCCGGCTAGGGAACGACCTGCGCCGGGGGGATATGCTTGCCCCGCCCGTGCTTGATTTCCGGAATCAGCATCAGGGTGGCCAGCATCATCATCGCAAACGAGACCATCCCGATGGCCGGTGCCCCAATGCGCTGGACCGTCCAGAACCCGACCAGCGGGCCCAGGGTTCCCCGCACCCCGGTCAGAAACACATGCACCGACATATAAGCCGCCACTTTTCCGGGCGGCGCGTACTTGGTGACCCACAGGCTCCACGCCACTGTGCCGCCGCCGAAGGCGATGCCGATCAGCGCTGAGGCGAGACCGATCACATAAGGATTCTTGGTCAGGAAGAACAGGCCGACGCCGAACGCGAAGAGGACATTGATGATCATGCGCAACACAATGAAATTCATGCGGTCGAACAGCCGCGCCAGCAACGGGGCCGAAAAAGCCCGCATGATGTCCGGGACAACCGTTATAAGGGTGGCGACAAACAACGCCGATCCCTCGATGCCATAAGTGCTGGACGTGAGATAATCGACCCGCAACGGAAGCACCCACAGGTTGGCAAAGCCCATGATGAACCAGGTCAGCAGAACGTAACCGAAAGACCGGTCCTGCACCACCAGTTTCATGTGGGTGAACGGGTTGGTGAGATTGTGGTCCTCGATTTTTTGAGACGGCATACGCCAAATAGCGTACCCCTGTCCCAGTCCCGCCACGCCCAGGGCGATCAGAACCCATTTATAAAAATTGGGATCCCGGTCCATCGCCCAGGAGCCGAGAAATCCCGAGAGCACAGAAACCAGCACCGTGACCAGCACCGCTTTGGCAAACAAAGAACCGCGCCGGTCCGCCGGATAGTTGTCATGATAAATGGATGTCAGAAAGGGGATGATGGCCGTCAACAGCATGAATCCCAAAACCACCCACAGAGTGTAGGTCCACAGCGAGCCGGCGGTGGCGGCGAGTATCAGGAACACCCCGGTCAGGACTACCGGCAGACTGCCGCACACCGAATTTTTCAATTGCGTTAGGGCCGCGTAGTGAAACAGAAACAGCGAAAACAGCATTCCGATGAACGGGGCGGAACCGATCAGGGATTTGGAAAACAGATCAGCGTCGAAATATCGAATGGCGATGAACAATCCGAAGGTTTGCGTGCCCGAGGTCAGCACGCCGTGAAAAAAACCGCGCAGCAGGTCCCATCGAAAGGTTTGTCGGACCAGGCCTTCGGCGTCCGCGTGGGTGGATGCGTTTATCAAATTTTTATGGTCCTGAAGAGGCACGGCCCAGGCGGAAGGCCGCAGGGCCACTGTGGGAAACCGGCAAGGTCGACCGGTGCGTGTTGTGTTGCATTGCGATCAAGGTTATAACAAGGAAGCGGCCGCGTCCATGAAAAAGGGCCCTTCGCCGTCGTGAATCCATGGCTGGAATGAACCGTTATGCAACCGAACCTTTATAAAGTGGAAATCCTGATCATCGGCAACGAGATTATCACCGGCTTGGTGCCGGACACCAATTCCGGCGTCATCACCCGGCGGCTGGAGATGCTGGGGATTCCCGTGACCCGCCACGTCGCGGTGGGCGATGAAGAAGAAGATATCACCGATGCCGTGCAACAGGCGCTGGCGCGCGTCGATTGCGTCATTCTCACCGGCGGGCTGGGCGCGACGCACGACGACATCACGAAACGCGTTCTGGCACAGATGTTCGATTCCGCATGGGTGACGGATGAGAAAGTCAAACGCCAGATCGAAAAACTGTTCCGGGCGCGCGAAATGGAAACGCCACAGGCCGCCTATCTCCAAGCCGAGGTGCCGGAACAGGCCACCGTCCTGTACAACGCCAAGGGCACCGCGCCGGGCCTGCTTTTCGAAAAAGACGGCCGACGCGTCTATTGCCTTCCCGGCGTTCCGCTGGAAGTCGAATATCTTTTGGAGACCCACATCGTCCCCCATTTGGAACCGATGGGAACCGTCAAGATGCAGCACCGGATTTTGAAGACCACCGGGGTTCCCGAGTCCACCCTGTGGGAGGAGATTGGGCCGGTCGCTGCTCTCGAGGAACACGTGAAGGTGGCCTCCCTGCCTTCGCACCTCGGGGTTCGGATCCGATTCACCGCCACCGGCAAGGATTGGCAAGAAACCGCCGCCAAACTGGACGCCGCAGAAAAACTGTTACGGCAGAAAATCGATCACCACATTTTTGCGGTCGACGACGAAACCCTGGAAGACCGCATCGGGAATCTATTAAAGAAAAGCCAAAAGACCCTGGCGGTGGCGGAGTCCTGCACCGGCGGGTTGATCGCCCACCGGCTGACCACCGTCCCGGGAAGTTCGGACTATTTTCTGGAAGGGGCGGTGACCTACAGCAATGAAGCGAAGCAGGCCCGGCTGGGTGTGGATCCGGCGCTGATCGAAGCCCACGGGGCGGTCAGCCCGGAAGTGGCCATCGCGATGGCGGAGGGCATCCGGCGACAAGCGGGAAGCGAATTCGGACTTTCGGTGACGGGCATCGCCGGGCCCACCGGCGGCACGGCTCATAAACCGGTCGGCCTCACCTTCATCGCGGTAAGCGGCCCGCAGGGAACCCGATGCGAACGATTCCTCTTGCATCAGGACCGGGTCCGCAACCAGCAACGCGCCGCCCAGGCGGCGTTGAATCTGCTCCGCCTGTATCTGTTTGATGAATCCTGACCGCAATCCATCTGTCCGCGGTGGAATAAACGTGTTAATCTTTTAATATGGAAACGTTCCAGTGTTCTCAATGTGGAAAGGAAATTGAAGGCGGACAGGAGCGGTGTCCGCACTGCGGCGCCGTTGCCGCGCCGATTCCCAATTATCCGCGTTTTAAGGGAGGTGGGGTGTTTATGGTGATGTGGATCTTTTTTGTGATCCTCGTCGCCATCCTTCT
>SMVT01000020.1 GCA_004357365.1 Nitrospina sp. | reverse complement strand
TCATCCCGTCAGCGCGGACCGCGGCATTGATGCGGGCGATCCACAACCGCCTGAAATCCCGTTTGCGCGTGCGCCGGTCGCGATAGGCATATAACAGCGCTTTTTCCACCGACTCCCGCGCCTTGCGGAACACGCGGCTACGGACGCTGCGAAACCCCTTGGCCATGCGAATAACTTTTTTCCTTCTCCTTCGCGACACGGTTCCATTGATGGCTCTGGACATGAATCTCTCCTGTTAATACGGCAGAAGCGTATGAATGCGCTTGGCATCCCCGGGGGCCATGATCTTGCTGTGCCTTAAATTACGTTTGCGTTTGGTCGTTTTGCTGGTCAGGATGTGGCTGGTGAGGGCGCGGTTGCGCCTGATTTTACCGGTGGCCGTTTTCCGGAAACGCTTGGCCGCACCCCTGTTGGTTTTCATTTTAGGCATTGTCTAATCTCCAGCGGAAACCGGCCATCATACCTGAAGAACCCTGTGGAGTCAACTCTCCGCTACGGTGGCGCTTTTGATTTCCTTCTTTTTCCCCTTGGAAACCAGAATCATGGTCAGATGCCGTCCCTCCTGCTTCGGGGACTGTTCGATGGTACTGATGTCTTCCACCGCTTCGGCGATGCGCTGAAGGATCTTTGTGCCGCCGGTCCGGTGGACGATCTCGCGGCCCTTGAAAAAGATCACCACTTTGGCCTTGTCCCCGGCCTCCAGGAACCGCTGCAGGTGCTTGATTTTGAAATCGAAGTCGTGCCGGTCGGTATTGGGCCGGAACTTGACTTCCTTGACGTGGATAACCTTTTGATTTTTCTTGGCTTCGTGGGCCCGTTTATTTTGTTTGTATTTGTGTTTGCCCCAATCCATGATGCGGCAAACCGGTGGGTTGGCATTCGGTGACACTTCGACCAAATCCAAATCCTGATCCTGGGCCAAGGCGATGGCCTCCCGGGTGGGGAAATTGCCCAATTGCTCCCCGTCCGTGCCAATAACGGTGACTTCCTTGACACGGATCATCTGGTTCACTCTTTGTTTCTTAATGTAAGGGTCTCCTTGTTAAGAATTATTCGGAATCGACCGCTTTGGTGTCGATCAGTCGATGCAACTCATTGAGGAAATCCTCCAGGGGCATCACCCGGGTTTCCCTGGATTTGCGCTTCCTCACCGCCACGGTTTTGGCCTGCACTTCCTGGTCGCCTAAAACCAGCATATAAGGGATTTTATTGAGTTGTGCTGCCCTTATCTTGAACCCAATCTTTTCATTTCGCAAGTCTTTTTCAACCCGAATGCCCTGCTCCTCGAGGCGCGAAGCCAGCTCTTCGGTGTAGGGCCCCTGGCTGTCGGTAATCGGCAGCAGGATCACCTGCACCGGGGCCAGCCATACCGGAAACGCCCCGGCATAATGCTCGATCAGGCAACCGAAGAACCGTTCCAGTGAGCCCATGAGCGCCCGGTGGATCATGATCGGCCGGTGCTTGTTGCTGTCCTCGCCGATATAAGTCATCTTGAACCGCTCCGGCAGGTTGAAGTCGACCTGGATAGTGGACACCTGCCAGTACCGGTTGAGGCTGTCCTTGATCTTGATGTCGATCTTGGGTCCGTAGAACACGCCCTCGCCGGGGTCCACCTCGTACGGCAACTCGGACCGCTTGAGCGCGGCCGCCAGCGCCGCCGTCGCGGTTTCCCAGTCCTCGTCGGAGCCCACGGATTTTTCCGGGCGGGTGCTCAAAAACACCTTGTACTCCCGGAACCCGAACGAGCGCAGAATGTACAACACGAATTTGAGTACCTTCGCGACTTCATCCTCCAGCTGGTCCTGACGGCAGAACAGATGGGCATCGTCCTGGGTGAACCCGCGCACGCGCAACAAGCCGTGCATGACGCCGGAACGCTCGTAGCGGTACACCGTGCCCAGTTCCGCCCAGCGCAGGGGCAGATCGCGATAACTGCGCAGGCGGGTTTTGTAAATCTGGATATGGAACGGGCAGTTCATCGGCTTCATGATGTATTCCTTGCCCTCGATCTCCATCGGCGAAAAAATACTATCCTTATAGAACTCGATATGCCCGCTGGTTTTCCAGAGATCGATCTTGGCGGTGTGCGGCGTGTACACCAGTTCGTAGCCGTTTTTGTAATGCTCCTTCTTCCAGAACTCCTCTATCAGGTAGCGGATGCGCGCGCCCTTGGGATGCCACAAAATCAGCCCCGGACCGACCTCCTCCGACACCGAGTACAGGTCCAGCTCCTTGCCGAGCTTGCGGTGATCGCGCTTCTTGGCTTCCTCCAGGCGGTGGAGGTAGTCCTTCAATTCCTTTTTGTCGTGCCAGGCAGTGCCGTAGATGCGCTGCAGAACCGGGTTGCGCTCGTCGCCGCGCCAGTAGGCGGCGGACGCGTGCAACAGTTTGAACACCTTCAGGTCCTTTGTGTTGTCCACGTGCGGGCCGCGGCACAGGTCGGTGAAATCGCCCTGCGTGTAGGCGGAAACGATTTCCCCTTCGGCGAAATCCTCGATGATCTCCACCTTGAAGTTTTCGCCCATGTCATTGAACAGGTCCTTCGCGGCCTCGGGCGACAGCTCGATGCGCTTGATCTCCAGCGCGTCGTTGGCGATTTTGTGCATCCGCTGCTCGATCTTTTTCAAATCTTCCGGCTTGAACGGTTCCTCGCGGTGAAAGTCGTAGAAAAACCCGTCCTCGATCACCGGACCGATGGTGATCTTGGTTTCCGGATACAGTTGTTTGACCGCCTGCGCCATCAGGTGGGCGCAACTGTGGCGGAGGGTATCGAGATCGTATTTGTTTTGATTCGGATGGCTCATGAAACCAACACCTGCAAACTCCGGCCGCATGAGCGGCCTCTGTTTTCGTTGAATGGATTCGGAATTGATCCGGAATGGACCGTGCACCGGGAAAGCCATAGGCGCGGGCGGTTTTGAACCGCCGACCCCTTGCATGTCAAGCAAGTACTCTACCCCTGAGCTACGCGCCTGTATATCCAAATTCGTGGAAGTGGATGAAACGATATTCTAAGACCTGCCGGCATTTTGTCAAGGCCGAATTCGGGCCGCCGGGAAGTCTCAAAACCCTTAAAAAACAGAGTGTTGCACTATTTGCGCGGAAAAGGCAATACGAACCCGAAGATCGGGAGGAGAAGGGAGCAGGGAACAGGGGACAAGGAAAATCGAAAACCCAGCCCCTTCGCGCAATTCATCCTTCTTGCGCCAGCACAGGATCTATGTTTTGGATGTGGCGGGGGGCCGCTCAGGAAGCTTTGGAATTCAATTTGACGTTGACCAGGTAGTCTTCCAGCTCGAGGATCAGCCTGTCCACCGCGGTGGTATCCGCTTCCAGCTTGTTCTGGATGGCCTGGCTGTTCTGGTAATGCTCCAGCGCCTTTTTCACGTCCCCCTGTTTGTCGTAAATGGCCGCCAGGGAGAACCAGCGTTCGCCCGCTTCCTGGCTCCGCTTGCCGAGGTGCTGGAGGGCGTGGTCCAGCGCTTTCTGGAAATGCTCGAGGGCCTTGGCGTACTTGAATTTCTTAAAGTAGATGTTCCCCATACTGGCGTGGACGGTTCCTACGGCGGGATTCTTGTAGTCCTGCGGCTGGGCATTGATCGCCAGAAACTCCTGATAGTACTCCAGGGCCTCTTCGGTGTCGCCTGCCTGTTCCGCCTTTTGGGCCTTGGCCAGCAGGTTCTCTGAGACCGTGGCCTTATCCGATTCTCCCGGACCCTCCAGGGGAAAATACTTCATGTAGCCGTAGACCCCCGCGCCCGCCAGAACCGCTATGGCCAGGATGATCCACAGCGTGTTGCTTTTCTTTTTTTCAGTCATGGAGTTCCTCCGCCTGATGCGTGGAATAGTGGGTTTCCAAAGCCGTGCACTGCATAGTGTAAGCCGGGCGAACGGAAAATCAATAACAATTCAGGCCGGTTATCCGTAGGTGAAGGACTCGCAAGGGTTTCCCAGCGTGACGCTGGACTCAATTTTGCTCCGGGCCTTGCCGGGCCGCAGAGATCGCAAAGGAAGGATTTTATCCCCCCTTCTCCGAAGGGGGTTAGGGGGATTTTTTCTTGTCATTCTGAACGGAGTGAAGAATCTGTGTTTTGTTCTTTGCTGATTCCGGTCATTCCTTTTCCTGGGAACCCGAGGATTCTCCGCCCATCAATTTTTGTAATTCTCTTATGTTGTTTTCAACACAGTCTACTTGGTGTTTCAGCCCGACCTTTTTGACAACAGCAAGAGCTTTATTAAAATACTCTAGGCTTTTTTTATAGTTACCCTGAGTTCTAAAAATATCTCCTAAATTATTAAGATCCAATACCACTCTAGGATGATTTTCTCCCCAATTCCTTAAATTACTATCTAAAGCTTTTTTGTGATAATCAATAGCTTGATCGATTTCACCCATGTCATTCAAAACCACACCTAAGTTGTTCCATCGAACTGCTACATCTGGATGGTTCTCTCCATGATTTTCTAAATCTTTTTCTAAAGCTTTTTTTGAAAAATTAAAGGCTTTTTTATAATCGCCTTTAGCCCGCAAGGCTTCTCCTAAGTTACTCCAAATTGTGGGGATTTCGTAATGTTCTTCATCAAACTGGTCTAAATAGATATCCAGTGCTCTGCTGTAATATTCTATAGCATCATCGTATTTCCCAAGATTATATGAAAACAAACCGTAATTATTGAAGTAATGACCTTTATTTGGGTTTAATTGCATGGCTCTTCGTAGGTACTTTTGTGCTGATTTGTAATCGAGCCTATTCTCTGCCAGTTGACCCAAGCTATAAGCAGCTTCGGCAGATTGCTCTATGGCCTCCTCTTGAGTCTCAAGAAATTCCTTAAAAAGGTTTTCGGCTTCAGAGGTGTCCCCGTATTCTAGAATTTCCATAGCTTGGGCAATTTTATAAGTGGGCAGATTGGTTTTTAACTTTTGTAATTCTTCCGCCGTTTTATTAAGGAGCTTATTTTTTTCTTCAACTTCCTTTTCAAGGTTTGATAATTTTTGTTCTGAAGCGTTCAATTGTTTTAGAAGAATCTCACGATCTTCCATAGTTCCTTGTTGAGGCTCGGTTAGTTTCTTTTTAAATTGGTCGACCAGGTCTTCTAGTTCAGCTTTACGTTGATCTTGGGTGACATGGAGGTGGTAATGAACCGTATTGCCTTGGGAGGAGTCAGTGGTTTGAGGGACAGGTTCGGGAGCTTCTATCTCCGCCTCAAAACCTGGAATTTTTATTTTGCCCTTTTTAACCAGCCCTCTGATAACGGTTAAAAAAATGATAAGAAAAATAAAAAGGACAAAATAAACAAGGTATTCCATAAAAAAAGCTTGCCTCCAAAAACGGGTTTTGGATTTGAGCCAATCCTAGCACAGAACCGCAGGATTTCCTTATTCGGAAAATGGAGGAAATCTTTGGTCCGTTTTTATCCTGTTATCCTGTCTAAATTTTGTGAGTCACCTTTCGACAGGCTCAGGATGACAGGAGAATTGCCGCAAATAAAAACCCCTCCCTTTGTAAAAGGGAGGGGTTAGTGGGATCCAGCGTCACGCTGGCTAAACTTTCTGGTAGATTTCCGAACCTTTGTCTTTGAAGGTCTGGGACATTTCGGCCATGCCTTTATCGAGCGCCTGTTGTTCGTCGATGCCCAGCTTGGCGGCATAGTCGCGCACGTCCTGGGTGATCTTCATCGAACAGAACTGCGGCCCGCACATGGAACAGAAATGCGCTACCTTGTGACCCTCCGCCGGTAACGTGGTGTCGTGATACTTGAGCGCGGTTTCCGGATCAAGCGACAGGTTGAACTGGTCCTCCCACCGAAACTCGAAACGCGCCTTGCTGAGCGCATCGTCGCGCACCCGCGCGCCGGGGTGACCCTTGGCGAGGTCCGCCGCGTGCGCTGATATCTTGTAGGTGATGACGCCCACCTTGACGTCATCCCGGTCCGGCAGGCCCAGATGTTCCTTGGGCGTGACGTAACACAGCATGGCGCATCCGTACCAGCCGATCATGGCGGCGCCGATGCCGCTGGTGATATGGTCGTAACCCGGAGCGATGTCGGTGGTCAGCGGTCCCAGGGTATAAAACGGCGCCTCGTCGCATTCCTGCAACTGCTTCTCCATGTTCTCCTTGATCAAGTGCATCGGCACGTGGCCCGGACCTTCGACCATGGTCTGCACGTCGTGCTTCAGGGCGATCTTGGTGAGCTCGCCCAGCGTTTCCAGCTCGCCGAACTGCGCGGCGTCGTTGGCGTCGGCCTGCGATCCCGGCCGCAGTCCGTCACCCAGCGAGAAACTGATGTCATAGGCTTTCATGATTTCGCAGGTTTCCTCGAAGTGCGTATAGAGGAAATTCTCTTGATGATGCGCGAGACACCACTTGGCCATGATGGCCCCGCCGCGCGAGACAATGCCGGTCATGCGTTTCGCCGTCAGCGGCACGTAACGCAGCAGCACGCCGGCGTGGATGGTGAAGTAATCGACGCCCTGCTCCGCCTGCTCGATCAGCGTGTCGCGGTAGATTTCCCAAGTCAGCTCTTCCGGTTTGCCGTTGACCTTCTCCAGCGCCTGATAAATCGGCACGGTGCCGATGGGCACGGCGGCGTTGCGGATGATCCATTCGCGCGTCTCGTGAATGTTTTTGCCGGTGGACAGGTCCATGACCGTATCCGATCCCCAGCGTGTCGCCCACACCATCTTTTCGACTTCCTCTTCGATCGACGAGGTGATCGCCGAGTTGCCGATGTTGGCGTTGATCTTGACCAGGAAGTTGCGGCCGATGATCATCGGTTCGGTTTCCGGGTGGTTGATGTTGGCGGGGATGATGGCGCGTCCGCGCGCCACTTCGTCGCGCACGAATTCCGGGGTGATCTGTTCCGGCAGGGTGGCGCCGAACGCATTGCCCTTCAGCCGGTTTTCGCGCTCGGTGTTTTCCATTAACGTAAGCCGCCGCTGGTTTTCGCGGATCGCGATGTATTCCATCTCCGGGGTGATGGTGCCCTGCTTCGCGTAATGCAACTGCGAGACGTTGCATCCCGGTTTCGCGCGGTACACGGGGCGGCCTGAGCGGTTGAAGCGCTCGATGTCCTTTTCCTTCATCTGCTCGGCGTTTTTGTAACCGTTGTCCTCCGGGCGTTCGCTGCGGCCGGTGTAGGCCTCGACGTCGCCGCGCGCCAGAATCCATTCCCGGCGGATCGGCGTCAGCCCTTTGTGTACGTCGATCTCCACTTTCGGGTCGGTGTATGGGCCGGAGGTGTCGTACACCAGGACCGGCTCGTTCTGCTCCTCGGCGGGCTCGCCAGCGGGCGGATTCTGTAAAGTGGTGGGCGCCAGTTTGATTTCGCGGAACGGCACCCGGATGTCCGGATGGATCTCGCCCTCGAGGTACACTTTTGTCGAGTTGGGGGAAATCGGATCGCGCGACAGTTCGATGGTATGTTCAGATAACGACCCCGAGGGGCGTTTCGGCATATTCATTGATTTTCTCCTGTTAAAGCATTTATATATTGCAAAGATTCGTGTTCGATATCGGGACTGTTCCAAATCCCCCGGATGAGGGCGACCCCGAAGGCGCCGTGGTTCCGGATGGGGGTGATGCGGGATAGATCGATTCCCCCCAGTGCCAGCACGGGGATGTCCAGGCCGGTGCAGACTTGTTTCAATTTTTCGAGTCCCTGGGGAGGACCGTATTGCTGTTTGGAAGGCGTGTCATACACCGGGCTGAAGGTGACGAAATCCGCCCCCTGTTGTTGCGCGCGCATGGCGCCTGCCAGAGAGTGTATCGATTTGCCGATCAACAAATCGGGATATTGCTTGCGGACTTTGCGAACCGCCGCGCTGGACTCGGTCAGATGCACGCCGTCGGCGCCGATGTCCTCCGCCAGCTCGGCGCGGTGGTTGATGAACAACAGCGCTTTATATTTTTGAGTCAGTTGCAGGATGGCCTTGGCCATCTCACGCAATTCGTATTCCGACAGATTTTTTTCCCGCAGTTGAATGGCCCGCACGCCGCCTTTGAGCGCCGCCTCGATGCTGTTCAGAAAATGATCCTCCGGCAGCAGCGTCCGGTCGGTGATCAGATAGACGCGAAGCTTATCGAGCTCTCCCCGATTCTGGCTGGCGGATATGTCGGCGGTCATTTCCAGTACGGTATCGGTCATGGTGCGAAGCCTGCCCGTTTGCGGTTTAAATATCAATGAGGCCGTCGATGGGACTGCTGGCCGTGGCGTACAGTTTTTTTGGAATCCGTCCCGCTTCGAACGCCAGCCGCCCGCTTTGCACCGCCAGTTTCATGGCCTGCGCCATTTTCAGCGGATCCTTGGCACCGGCGATGGCGGTGTTCATCAGCAGGCCATCGACGCCCAACTCCATGGCGCGGCTGGCGTCGGAGGCGGTGCCCACCCCGGCATCGATGATGACCGGGACGTTGACCGCTTCCATGATCAGTATGATGTTGTACGGGTTGCGGATGCCGAGCCCGGAGCCGATGGGCGCGGCCAGCGGCATGACGGCGGCACAGCCGATGTCCTCCAGCTTTTTGCACAGCACCACGTCGTCGGTACAATACGGAAGCACATGAAAGCCGTCTTTCACCAGCAGTTTGGAGGCTTCCAGCGTGGCTTCGTTATCCGGGAACAGGGTCTTTTCGTCGCCGATGACTTCCACCTTGATGAAGTTGCCGAGTCCCGCCTCGCGCGCCAGCTGGGCGGTCATCACCGTTTCCTTGACGCTGTAGCATCCGGCGGTATTGGGCAGGAGCGTGTATTTTTCGGGATCGATATAGTTAAGAATCGATTCTTTTGTTTTATCGAGTTCGATCCGGCGGACGGCGACCGTCACCATTATCGCGCCGGAGATTTCCAGCGCCTGGCGGTTCTGGTCGAACGACTCGTATTTTCCCGTGCCAACGATCAGCCGGGAAGTGAACACCTTGTCGGCGATTTTCAGTTGGTTTTCGGTAGCAACTGCAGTTTCCATGTCCTGCCTCTAAAAAAGATTGTCCGTACCCGGAGGGGACGATTGAATCAGCCGCCCCCGACCGCATGCACGATTTCCACTTTGTCCCCTTCGTGGAGCGGGGTCTGGTCGTAACTGGAATGGGGCACCACCTGAAAATTGAGCGCCACGGCAATATGGGAACCCGCGATCTCCAGCTCCTTGAGCATCTGGGCGATGGTCCCGCTGGACTGCAGTTCTTTCTTTTGGCCGTTGATGACGAGTTGCACAACCACCTGGGGGAGGCTTAAATAAAAAAGCCGTAATCCATGAAAGGATTACAGCCGATTTATAATGAAGTATTATAAATTAACTTCCCTTCGCTGGTATTAACCAGATCAGGTTCAAAGGGTTGTCCATAACGGACTCTCAGTTCGATGTAACACCCCTAGTTCCCATTCAATTTGTAGGCTAGATTACTTCAATAAAAAAACAAGTCAAGAGATATTGACCTTGAATTAAAATCAGTTATCCTAAATATATGAAAAAATTCAACGTTAAATTTCTGCTCGCCGTGGGAGTGGTGGTAGCGCTGGCTTTTTCCGGATGCGCCGCAGGCGGCAGCCAGCCCAAAGCCCAGAATTTTGAAAAGCCCCCGACGGCTGTCCCGGAAAAAGGTAAGAGTTTGTTTTCAAGGGCCTTAAAGGCCCAAAAGGCGGGTCAGTACGAGGCCGCCATCCAGATGTGGACCGGCTTTCTGGCCCAAAATCCTAATTCCTACCAAGGGCACAGCAACCTGGGGCTGGTGTACGAAAATCAGGATATGATCTCGCAGGCCCTGCAGGAATTTGAGAAGGCCTACCGTTTACAGCCGACCGATCCCAAAATCCGCCAGAATATGGTCCGGGCCATGCGCTTCAAGGCCAATCTGTATCATGAAAACCGCGAATATTTCAAGACGCTGGAAATTTTGGCCCGGCTGGGGCAGATCGTTCCCGCCGAAGAAAAGCAGGGGGTCCTTTTCAAACAGGAGCAGGTGGAGGATCAGATCTTTTTGCAGGTCCTCAAGACGGATGACATGGCCGCCTACCAGGATTTCATCCAGCGTTTTCCGGACGGTCTGAACGCCGTGCGGGCGTGGGAATACCTGGAAAAGAACCCCCATCAGGTTTCGCGAGCGAATCCCAAAAAAAAAAATAGGCAACACCGCCAGTCGGGAATGATTCAAAGCGTTGAATCAGGCAACCTGTCCGCCGAGGCCTCCTCCCAGGCGCCGCCCGATTACGGCGCCCCTTCTTATTACGGCAGCTCCCAGCCGTCGGCCACCTACACGCCGCCTTCTGCACCACCCGCTCAGGTAGCCGGTAGCAAGAAGAAAAAATTCGATTTATTCGGTTTGGACCCCTCCCCCACCGAAAGCATCAGCAAAGAAACGATAACCGCTCCGCAGGCAGCCGTGGCCGAAAACCGAATCGCCATCCCGTTTGAAGATTTTGAAAAACCCGAACGGATCGGCGTAGACACGGCGAAGGACCCCAAACAATCCCCCGGTGAAGACCCGACGGATCGCACCCAATCCGAAGTATTGGCCGACCTGCCGGACACTGGACCGGATTTGGAATCCTCACAACCGGTGGCCGCTGAATCGAAAGCCGCCAACAACCAGTTGAAACAAGCCATGCAGGAGGCAGGACCGGTAGCATCCGCTGAACCCGTAGAAGCGGTGGCCCCGGCCATGGCGGAAGCCCCGAAAGCCGAACCGAAACCTCCAGCCGAGCCGGAGGTGGATGTGTCCGCTATTGAGCAGGCCATCAAGGAAGCCGAAGCGGAGTTGGCCCAGGCTGAAAAGGAAAAAGACGCAGGTGCTTCGGAAAAAG
>SMVT01000019.1 GCA_004357365.1 Nitrospina sp. | reverse complement strand
GCACTTCGTTCGGGACGAAGGGGCCGGAGGTTCAAATCCTCTCATCCCGACCAGTTTTAATAAGGGCTTACGGGTATGCCGTAGGCCCTTTTGCTTTATATGGACTTGTGATAAAACAACAGGGAATTTAAGTATTCCACCGAATTTCCAGTGGCTTTTTTGTCACCCGTGCATTCCGCTCCAATTAAGTTTCCATGACCGATTCCAAAAACGAAATTCAATCCACCTACCAGAAAATATCGCGGCGGTACGACTGGCATATGAGGTGCTACCATCTGGTGGGCCTGCGCATCGGGGATTACCGGCGGCACGCGGTGGAATTGCTGAATTTGAAACAAGGCGACCGGGTGGTCGACCTGGGATGCGGTACCGGGTTGAGCTTTCCTCATATTATGGAACGAATCGGTCCGGAGGGCCACTTGACCGGAGTGGACATGACCCCCGGCATGCTGACCTGCGCCCGGGAAAGATGCGAACGTGCCGGCTGGAACAACGTCGAGCGGGTCCAGTTGGAGATTGCCTCGTATGATTTCCCGCAGGAAATCGATGCGGTGATTTCCACCGGCGTGATGGGCTACATTTCGGAATACGGCCGCATCATCCAGAACGCCGCAAAGGGCTTTAGCCCCCGACGGCCGTCTGGTCATCCTCGACGCCAAACAACCGGACGCCTGGCCGCCGTGGCTGTTCAAACTATTATTCAAGATCAAAAAACCGCTGGCGCTGGGTATTGAATTTTTTGACAATCGCCCGTGGGAATCGGTCGAGCGTTATTTTCAGGAAACCGCGTTCGAGGAACGGTATGGAGGCTGGGTGTATTTCTCAACCGGTGCCAAAGCTTCACCTTAATTCCTGTTAAAGGCATGAACCCAATTAATCCATCCTCAACGACCACTTATCCGATTGACAGGGGCTGTCCCAGGACGGTAAGGTAACGGCATCATTATTACCAAAATTTTTCCAATGGAGAACCCTTATGGCTGAGGAAATAGGGCGGCGGTTTTCGCTGGACAAGGTGGAGATCGATCCGGCGATCAAAAACCGCATCATGGCGGCCGACGGCGACGACCATGTCGGCGACTGGGACGGCGAGAACATCGAGGACCTGGTGAAGGAATTGGACCGCATTGAGGAGCGGGTCGATGCCAATTACACCAACCTGCCGCACAACTTCAACCTGCCGGAGGATTTGCGCGACCAGGTGGAGAAGGATTACCCCATCTGGGCGTGCGATAAACAGGGTATATGCCTTACCGGGGAACACGCCGACAAAGCGGTCCCGGTCGATAAAATCCGCAGGCATTACGACAAAAAGCACGGCGGGGTGGAGGGGTTTAAGGAAAAATTGCGGCTCGAAAGAGAGCAGATGATCGCGGGACTGAAGCGCAATCAAAAGTAACGGCCCCTCAAAAATAGGGTAATCCCTTTATTTATAAATATTTAAAAGATACCGGTTCAGACGGTTCTGCGGTTGCATTCTTTTGCAAAAGCCTTACTCTGAGGTGAGGAGATTGTAATGAATTCAACCGAAAAAACCCAATATACCCTGCTTCACGTCGAAGACAGCCCCGAAATTCAGGAGCTGGTCCGGTATATCCTGACCAGCCGCCCGAGTATCAAGGTCATCAGCGCCGAAACGGTAGCAGAGGGAGTTCAACAGGCTAAAAAACACCAACCGGACCTGGTGCTGATGGATGTCCACCTTCCCGACGGCAGTGGATTGGATGCCTTGAAGCAGATGCAAGCATTTAAAGAAACCGCCAACATTCCTGTAGTGGCTCTTTCCAGCTTGGCCACGCAATTGCAGATCGAGGAAGGATTGAAGGAAGGATTCAAGTACTACATCACCAAACCCATCGACGTGCCGGAATTCCTGGAAACCGTCGACCGCATTCTCGACAGTGCGGTTAAGCGCTAACCGCATTCAACCCCTGCATTCCATAAAAAAAGTTCAGGACCAAGCAGTAATTCAACAGAACTAAATTTCCACGGAAGGGGTTTGGCTGGATTCGATAATGCTGTTGGAATTCTTTAAATGGTCGACGGCCTGGTCGAAAAACAAATCCAGTCGCTCCTGCATTTGCGGCGATAACCTGAGAAGGCGGGAGCGGGCGTCCTGAGGATTATCCTCTTCAAGAATCGATCCCTTTTGAAGGGCCGTCTCGATATACTTGCCCGCGGTTTGCGCGCTTTTGATTCCCACCATGAATTTAAGTGCGTCGGTTTTACGGACCGGGCCACCGGCCTTCCACAACCGGGTGAATAAATCCCAATAGGCGGCCTGATAAAATGTGATGTCTCCCTGAAACACCTCCAGCCACCGGACACCGATGCGGTCGGTCATGTTCAGGTATTCCCTGCGCTGGGTTTCGTTGTATTGAAGATCCATGCTCACCTGCCTCTAAGAACCTGCAAGAAACCGCTGTTTAGGTTCAAAATTTAATTCATTTTTACCCCTAAATTCAGGGAAATGGAATTCCCACGGCAAAACCCGTTAAAACCCACCTTATAAACCATTATAAATAAATTCCTTTAAGGATTAAAGGAAATTAATATACATTTTTGAAAATAAATTTGATTATAAATTTTGATGTAACTATATTGGTAATATCAGTTCGACAAAGGTTCGATATTTGCGGATGCAATGATTGCAAACCTAACAAGGAGAACCGGTCATGAAAAAGATCACGCTGGCACTCATCGGCGCATTATGGGTTATCACCCTCAGCAACAATGCCTGGGCGCATTCCGGCCTTCGGGTGGATCTCGGTGGTAGTGGCTTTGGATTTTCAATATCCGATCGCCCGGAGGGTCTGTCGACTTTCTGGTTTAGGAACCATGAGCCCTATTCGAATTATTATACGAGGCCCTACCCGGCTCGTCCTTATCTGGGGTGGGGAGGTTACCGCGGACATCACCACCCACGCCACCACCAGCATTGGGGACACCACAGCCAACACCATCCCGGCAAAGGCCATCATAACCGCTACCAGCGGGGTCACCGCTATGACGGTCACGGCAAACACCAGGGGTACCTGCGGGGCGGCCAGCAGGGACATCATTGGCGCCGATGAAATGAATGTCAGTCCGGGGGACGGGCCATCACGGCATAACGGATGAAAGCTCAACCGGCCTGATGGGAAAAAACAAGGGTCTGCGGTCATCTCCGCAGACCCTGTTTGCGTTTTTCCGCTGTGGGCGGGATTGCTCTTCCCTTAAAGCCGAAGACGGATTTTAAGTCTTTTCACTCGATTCCAATGTGGCGGGCTTGCCCAGTTTCTTGCGGGTTTTTTCAAACAGTTTCTGTATTTTTTCAAACATTTTCCAGTCATCCGGGAAATCCCCCTTCACTTCCAGGGCCTTAACCAAATGCCGGTCCGCCTGTTCATAGCTCCGGACTTTGTAAAACGCCTCTGCCATGGCATAGTGGGCCTCCGGATTTTGGGCATCGAGGCACAGGGAGGCGGCGAAAGCCATCTTGGCTTTCTCATATCTTTTTTTCTTTCTCAGTTTCAGGCCGTCCTGATAATAATCGGCGGCCGTTTTGGATGTATCCCATCGCGGCTCCAGGGAACCGAGGATATTCAGGGGAATCGTCTGGCCGCCCTTGAACCCGAACAATTGTCCGCCACCGGCCGAAACATCCTGAAGGTAAAGATTAAAATCAAAATACCATCGGATGGGTTTACCAAAAACTTCACCCTGTTTTTCGACCTTCACCACAAAACCCTTCATACCCTGCATATTTATTTCGTGAATCTCATCTCCGCCCCACACCCCGATCTTGTTACGCAACCGCCAATGGATGATGCTCCTCCGGTCGGAAAAAATCTTTCTCGCATAAGCATAGGGGTTCAAAGGATGAATGCGTTCGAGAAATTTCTGGGTCTTGGGAGAACTCCACTCCTGTTGCACCGACGTTTGACGTGTCAAAAAAATGCTCTGGGCCTGGCCGGGAGTATCCAGTTGAACTTCGCATGGCCCCTGATCTTTGAAACCGGAAGTTTGGTTCAACGAGACCAGCGTGGTGCCTTTGGGAACGGCCAGGGTAAAGGCCAAAGGGAACACCGTGCGCTCATACCGGGTTTTATAGAACTGTCTGCTTTTGGACAGATAATTCACCTGCTGAATTTCCGGAAACCGGGCCTCGGTAAAAATGAGGGGCAGTTGGCTGGGTAAATTTATAAAAAGATAAGCACTCGAAACAAACAGGAGCATGGAGATAAATGGAATCAACCGCTTTTGTTTCTTGACCGGGTCCGAGTTCAGGACCTCCCGGGTTCCTTCCTGATTGAAAAACCAGAGGAGGATGAGGGCGATCGCGAAAAACAGGGCAAATTGCCGGACAAAAAACTCTTCAAATTCCATTGGGCCGATCAACAGAAAGATATAGAAGAAAAATCCCGCAAACGTCCAGACCAGCCAGATGGCCAGAACTCGGGACCAGGCCCTGAAAATCAGCATGCCAAACCCGGACAACATGGAACCGAATGCCAGACCCAATTGCATATTATAGAACAGGTCATCCGCGCCGATTACGACTCCCCATTCGGTGAAGGGGATGTTGATGGGGAGACGGATATCCATAAAGGCATACGCCAGTTGACAGAATCCCCAGACAAACATGAAGATTCCAATTACATAAACCCAAACACCACTACTTCTCATCCTTCACTCCCAAAAAGTTCCGAATCAAGGCAGGATTACACTTAATGTAACCCTTTACATTGTAATGGAAATTTATGTATTTGTGTACCACCAAGGTTATTTAATTCAAGGAGTTGCACTGCCATTGCTGGAAGATTCCCTTTTTAATGAGACCTTTCACTCAAAACGAGTAAAAAGTCACCTTTTTTTTGTTTATGTTTTCTGCCAGAGGATTCTTACTCAAGTTCCTCCGTAAAAACGGAAACCGAATTCGATGATGTGCATGGAGGCATCCGATTGGAACGCACCGAAATCTCCCTCCATGATATGAAGAAACCGGTACTGCAGAAATGGCGAAGGAAACGAAGCTAATAGATAGTCGGAAGAATTCATCTTTTCGAACCCGATGAAAACCTGCCACGCCAAGCTGGAATCCGTCACGCTGGCAACGGTCTCCACAGTATAATTCTGCCACGCCATCCCCGCCCCACCACCCAGCCACCGATCTTGCACCGGGGGATAATCGGTGGCTGGGTGGGGAGGCGGGGTGGATGGCTGGCTTTCGAGATCGGCTCTCAG
>SMVT01000018.1 GCA_004357365.1 Nitrospina sp. | reverse complement strand
CCCCATACCGCCTTCATCGCCATCGGTTCCAATATGGAGTCGCCCGCGGCAAACTGCCAGCGGGCGATGGACTGCCTCGCTGATTCGCCTGGCATGACCCTCCTTGCCCGATCCTCACTTTACCGGTCAGAGCCGTTCGGCAAAACCGACCAGGACTGGTTCGTCAACGCCGTGGTCCGGATTGACACCTCCCTTTCCCCTGAAGAACTGTTAAAGACGTGCCTGTCCATCGAGCAGGAGATGGGCCGGACCCGGTCGGAAAAGTGGGGACCCCGCATCATCGATCTGGATATCCTTTTTTATGATGATCTGATTTTAAAACGGGAAGGTTTGGAGATTCCCCATCCGGGAATTCCCGAGAGAAGTTTTGTTCTGGTGCCGATGAACGAAATCGCGCCGGACTGCATCCATCCGCAACTTAAAAAACCGGTTAAGACCTTACTGGAGGAAATTGAAAATCCCCAGCAGGTGCAGCGGATGGACTCAGACGGTTGAGGCATCCAGCTCGATGCACTCCATTTTTGCGATGGCCTCCTGCATCAACCCTTCCCAGGCAAACTTCGTTTCATCTGTCTCCAGGTCCTTTATTTTGGCGCGGGTCGCCGGGCGCGGAGGCATGAATACCGAACAGCAATCGGGGTGGGGTTCGATACTGATGTCGTAGGTTTCCAGCTGTTTCGCCTCGTTGATGATCTCCAGCTTGTTCATGCCGATCAGCGGACGAAACACGCTCATATTAACCACCTGGGAAACGGCATTCAGATTTTCGAGGGTCTGGGAGGCCACCTGCCCAACCGACTCCCCCGTCGCCAGGGCCAGACACCCTTTCTGTTGAGCCACCGCCTGCGCAATCCGGTACATCATACGCCGGTACAGAACCACGCGGTGGGCGGGACGGCAATGGTCGCGGATCGCCACCTGAATATCTTCGAATGGCACCACGTAAAGACGGGACCTCCTCTGGTAGGCATTGAGCAGTTTGGAAAGCTTCACCACCTTGTCGTAGCCGCCCCGGCCCATGAACGGCCGGTTGTCGAAAAAAATACCGTGCACCCGGCATCCGCGTTTCATCATCCGGTATATCGCCACCGGGCTGTCGATGCCGCCGGAAATCAGGCCCAGCACCTCGCCGGAACTGCCAACCGGCAGACCGCGCAATCCGGGTACCCGGTTGTTGAAGACGACGGTTTCATCCTGGCCGATCTCGATTTCCAGGACAAAGCCAGCCGCCTTGATGTCCACCTCAAGTCCTCTCGAGTGCAATTGGTGGAGAATGCGCGATCCCACCTCCCGGTCTATCTCAGGCGATGTATAAGGAAAGGATTTGTCCGCGCGGTTGGTACGGACGCAGAACTTGAGCGTCCGGCCCGGTTGCAGAAGCGGCTCGATCCATTCCACCCCGACGGCGGCCAGGGCATCGAAATCCCGTGGCCGCGTCACTCCGACACTGGCCGAGGCCACTCCGGGAATTTTCTGGAGCCGCCGGGAGCATACCTCGGCCGACTCCAGGGAACAGTAAATGAATATCCGGCCGTGGGGAGCCTTGAACTCCAATCCCTCCACATCCCGCATCTGCTCCCGAATATTTTTCACCAGACAGTCGATGAACTGGTTACGGTTTTTACCTTTGAGTCCGATCTCGTCGTACCGGATCAGGATGGTTCTGCGGTCATTCATGAGCTGGCGGTTTTGCGGTTGAAAGTGGAAAACAATTGGCGGTAAGCCTGGCCGAACGTTTCGAGAAACGCATCGACATCGGAAACGGTGTTCTGCGGTCCGAAAGAGATTCTCAAACTGCAGCGGGCCTCTTCCGGGGTCAAACCGATGCCCGTCAGAATTTTCGACGGCTCCTTGGAGTGAGCGCTGCAGGCGCTTCCCAGCCCCACATATATTTCCTTCTCCTCCAGGTGGTGGAGCATCACCTCCGCTTCCACCGGCGCAAAGCGGAAATTGGCGATGGCGGGCGATTGTCGGGACAAATCCTCGGACAAGGACGAATTGAAATGAAGATCCAGATCCGGAATGCGGTCCGCGAGATTTTTCAATCCGGCCACCAGCTGCTGAAACAGGCGCTGACTGTTTTTCACCGTCTCGTCGGCTTTGTCGACGGACCGTTGGATGGCGTGTGCCAGGCCGATGATCAGGGGAACCGGCAAGGTTCCGGCACGCAGGCGGTGCTGATGTTGGCCGCCGTGGATCTGCGGCTTCAACCCGAGTTTTCCATCCACAATCAAAAGCCCGATGCCCTTGGGTCCGTTGATCTTGTGACCGGAGATCGAATAGCCCGCCAGCCCCGGCCACATGCCGGGAGACCGTTTCAGTTTTCCCACCGCCTGCACGCCGTCGAGAAACAAACGGGTCTGGGGAGACTGCTCCGACAAGGCGGGCAACAGGAGGGCCGGATCGTTCACACTGCCCAGTTCGTTGTTGACGTGGGACAGGCACAACAGCCGGACTTTTTGGCTCTTTAATTGGGAAAGGGATGACACATCCAAGCGGCCTTCCATTTGCAAAGACAATAAAGAAACCGGTTCGTTGCCGAGCTCACGGAACGCTTCCAGCGTTTGGGCCACGCTCGGATGTTCAAGGCCCAGACCAGCCACCTTCTTATCCGGAAGACCATAGCCCTTGATGAACAGGTTGTTCGACTCACTGCCGCCGCTGGTAAAAATGATTTTAAAACCGGGTGGGATCGACAGACTGCCGCGAATCCGGTCTTCCGCCTCTTCAATGCGCTTCTTCGCGTCCAATCCCAGGGAATAGACCGTTCCCGAGTTGGCGAAGTCCCTGCGCATCGATTCATGGACCACGGCGATTACTTCCGGGTCCATCGGCGTGGTTGCGGCATTATCCAGATAAATCATGCGGAATCGTTCCTTCGGGTCAAGGCTTATAGGGTTCGGTCAATTCGTGATCCACGCCCAGCTGATTTAAAATGCGCGCGACCACAAAATCCACCAAGTCGTCCACCGATTGCGGATTCTGGTAAAACGCCGGGTTGGCCGGCAAGATCAACGCGCCCGCCTGATCGAGCGTCAGCATGTTCTTCAAATGAATCTGGTTGAAGGGCGTTTCCCGCGGCACCAGGATCAGCGGGTTGCGCTCTTTGAGCGCCACGTCCGCCGCCCGTTCGATCAGGCTTTGCGAGGTGCCGGCAGCGATGCGTCCGATGGTCCCCATACTGGCGGGGACCACCACCATGGCGTCTACGGCAAACGAACCGCTGGCGATCGAAGCATTGATCTTCGAGTTTTTATAAACCGTTACATTTTCCCTCGCGAAATATTTGGAGGTCAGATCCAGTTCGAGCTTCAAAAGCTCGCCGCCCCGTTCGGAGATAATGACGTGCAGTTCCGCCTGCGGTTGCAGAACGTCGAACAACCGTTTGGCGTAACAGACGCCGCTGGCTCCGGTAATGGCGATCACAAACCGTTTCATGAAGTTTCCTTAAGCCCCAACAGGGCGTTGACCTCCCGCCGGAGAACCGCCTGCACCTCCTCCACCGGAGGACCGCTGTCGATCCGGCGAATGTGCTCGCCGGTAAACGTATCAAAAATGTTCCGGACCTTTTCCAGGTATTCGCGTTTTTCGAAAGCGCTCACACTGTCCCGGCTTTGCTCGATGCGCCTGAAACTTTCATCCAGCGAAACTTGAATGATAAAAACCCGGTCGGGCCGGGGCGCAAACGCTTCATTATCCCTTATTATTTTATCCGGGTCGAAACCCAACGCCCCCTGGTAGGCGGCGGTGGAATAATAATAACGGTCGATCAACACGACTTTGCCCTGCTCCAGCGCGGGTGCGATATTCCGCTCGACATCCTCTTTGCGGTCGTTGATGAAATACCGCAACTCCTCTTCGGGAGTGACCCCGCCGCGTCCCTCGGTCAGAATTTTGCGGATCTTCCGCCCCCACACCCCCGTCGTCGGTTCGCGCAGGCGCACCACCGGACATCCGCTGGATTCCAAGTAATCGGCCAGCAGTCCGCACTGGGTGGATTTCCCGGTGCCATCAACGCCTTCCAATGCAATCAAATATCCCCGGTCCATGTTCCTGCCCGCTGCCACCGTTCAGGGTTGAGCCTCCCCGGTAAAGACAAGAGGTTGCTTTTGCCCGTTTCAATATGAAATAATTGGTGGGCCGACTCACCGCCAGCCCCCATTTTATATATATTTAAACGGAAAAACCTGTTAATTGTGTTTAACGGCGGAAAATTATTCATCATAAATAATAAACCAAGGTCTTTAAAGTGAAAAAATTCTTGAAAATATTCGGCTGGTTGGCTCTGGGCATCTTCCTGCAGTTCAAATTCAATGTATTGTACGGCATCGTTTTCATGGAAAATCTCAATTTCCACGACCGGACCTACATTGTCCGCATGAAAATGTCCCCGACCGACGAGAGCCTGCGGGTGTTGCAGATCCAGACGGTGGTTCACCATTCCCTGGGTTCCGACTATTTCGCCAATATCTATATTCCCGAACAGTACCGGGTGCTGAACAAGGAGCCTTATCTGGGCGCGGAAGCGGTTCCCGGATACAAAGCCTATAATATGAAGATGAAGCGCAAATACCGGGACGTGTTGAGCACCGAGGACTTTATCGTCGCCCCTCAGAGTAAGGATATGGAAATCCCCTCCACCCCGATCCTGGTCGATTTCCTGAATCTCAACCAAAGTCTGCACAAGGACGAAACCTATCGCCTGGCCACGACGAAGCAGAACACCCAGCTGGACGGACCGGAAATGGCGGAGGCGACCTACCCCCAGCAATTGGATATGTAAGCGGGATTGATTTGAGATGAGCACGCAAATTAAAGATTATTATCAGATCCTGAAAATCTCCGAACAGGCCACCGAGGATCAGGTCAAAAAGGCCTACCGGAAGCTGGCGCTGGAGCATCACCCCGACCGCAATCCCGACGACCCCAACAGCGAGGAGCAGTTCAAGGAAATCACCGAGGCCTATGGCGTTCTCATGGACCCGCTCAAACGCCGGGAATACGACCGGTATCGGAAACATCCGTTCCCCGGCCCCAAGGGCGGGCCGGGATTCGGGTACAGCCAGCAGGATATTTTCGAGAACATGTTCCGGCAGGGCTTCGGCCGGGATATGTTCAACGATCTGAACATGGATTTCAAACAATCCGGTTTCCGCACCGGACCGGACTTCTTTGGCACCGTTTTTTTCGGCACCGCCGGCGGCATCGGCAAATTCCTGCGCATGATCCCCGGCCCCATCGGGAAAATCGGAACCGGCCTGTGGCTATTGAGTACCGTCGGCTCCGCCCTGTATGCCTACAAAAAAAAGAAACAGGCCGGGAGTTCCCCCTTGCCCGGCGATAAAAAAGCCGCGCCCTCCCTGCCGAATTCCATCAAAGGCCTGTTCGGAAAACCCGGCCGGGCCACCCCCAGTAAAAGCGATCCCAACCTGTACTATCAAATCACCATCACACCGGGGGAGGCACTTTCGGGCGCCAAAAAAGAGATATCCTATCAGGTGGGACAGGATTCCGAACGCATCCAGGTCAGCATTCCTCCCGGCATCGTATCCGGCAAAAAACTGCGGCTCCGGGAAAAAGGCTCCCGTATCCATGGCCAGCGCGGAGACCTGATTCTGACCGTCCAGATTCAGTCCTGACTTCCGGCTGCCAGCCTGATATTTAAAGAAATGCCCCCCGGCCCCACCTGTGTTGTCTCCAAAAAAGGTAAATGCATGCGAAAATTCCATACGATATGCTGACCAGCGAAATTGTTGGCTTTTAAACCCTTCCTTGGGCATAATGCAGGGCTTGACTGGGTGACCGGCTGGATTCATTTATTTAATGTAATACCTGAGTTATATGCATACAACTACTGGTTATTTAATTGGCTTAATAAGCATCCTTGCAATCGGATTGACCGGTTCCCCCGCCTCTGTTTACGCCCAGAAGAAGGATCGTGTGGTTCCGGTGGGGGTGGCCAAAGCCCGGGAAATCGCGACTCAAGCCTCGTTTGAATATCCCGGAACCGTGCAGGCCTGGGCCACCTCTCAACTGGCGGCGGAGGTGGACGGACGGGTGGAAAAGCTCCTTTTCCATGAGGGTCAATATGTTCGCAAAGGCACGCCGCTGGTCAAGCTTCGCATCGCCCCGCTGATCATCCAACGGGATTTGGCGCGGGCGGAGAAAAAGCTGGTCGAGGCGCGTCTCGAGGAATTGAATACCGGCACCCGGTCCGAAATCATCGAGGCCGCCCGGTCCGCCGTGGCTCAATCCAAAGCCAAGGTCCGGCTGGCGGAAAGCGAGCTCAAGCGGATCGAAAAATTGTTTGAGGGCGGGGTGCTCAGTCTCGACGCATTCGACAAGGCCGAGGCTGAGGCCCAAGCGGCCCGTGCAGAACTAAAAGAAAAACAGTCCCTACTGGAAGAGCATGTGGCGGGCCCCCGGGGGGAAAAAATCAAACAAGAGGAAGCCAACCTCAAAGCCGCAGAGGCCCGCATTCAAATGGTCCAGGACGATATCAACCGCGCCACCCTGGTGGCCCCCTTTCACGGATACATTATTAAAAAGAAAACCGAAGTCGGCCAGTGGCTGGAAAAAGGAGACGCGGCCGTGTTCATGATCACGGCCAAACCGCTCAAAGTGGAAATCCACGTCCCGCAATTCCATTTCAACCGCATTGACATCGGGGCCTCGGCCAAGGTAACGCTGGAAGCCTACGACAACGGCAGCCCGATGGTCTTCAAGGGAAAAGTGATCGAAAAGATCCGCTTCGGCGATCCCGTATCCCGGACCTTTCCGGTACGCATCAAGGTGACCCAAACCGATTCGCAACTGG